>NCDQ01000006.1 GCA_002280275.1 Caulobacter vibrioides
CTTCAGCACGTCCGACGGCTTGGCGACGCGTTCGTTGCTGATCTGGCTGACGTGGACGAGGCCGTCCTTGGCGCCGAAGAAGTTCACGAAGGCGCCGAAGTCGACGACCTTCACGACCTTGCCGTCGTAGATCTTGCCCACTTCCGCTTCGTCGGTGATCGACTTGATCCAGTCGATCGCGGCCTTGATCTTGGCGCCGTCCGAGGCCGAGACCTTGACCACGCCGTCGTCGTTGATGTCGACCTTGGCGCCGGTGGTGGCGACGATCTCGCGGATCACCTTGCCGCCCGAACCGATCACTTCACGGATCTTGTCGGTCGGGATGTTGATGGTCTCGATCTTCGGCGCGAAGTCGCCCACGTCTGCGCGCGGCGCGTCCATGGCCTTGTTCATTTCGCCGAGGATGTGAGCGCGGCCTTCCTTGGCCTGGGCCAGGGCCTGCTCCATGATCGCGGGCGTGATGCCGGCGATCTTGATGTCCATCTGCAGCGAGGTCAGGCCTTCGCTGGTGCCGGCGACCTTGAAGTCCATGTCGCCCAGGTGATCTTCGTCACCCAGGATGTCCGACAGAACCGCGAAGCCGTCTTGCTCCAGGATCAGGCCCATGGCGATGCCCGAGACCGGACGGACCAGCGGCACGCCGGCGTCCATCATGGCCAGCGACGAACCGCAGACCGTGGCCATCGAGGACGAACCGTTGCTCTCGGTGATCTCCGAGACCAGACGGATCGTGTAGGGGAAGTCTTCCTTGCTCGGCAGCATCGGGCGCAGGGCGCGCCAGGCCAGCTTGCCGTGGCCGATTTCGCGGCGGCCCGGCGAGCCCATGCGGCCCGTCTCACCGACCGAGTAGGGCGGGAAGTTGTAGTGCAGCAGGAAGGATTCCTTGTAGGTGCCTTCCAGGGCGTCGATGAACTGCTCGTCGTCGCCGGTGCCCAGGGTGGCGACCACGATCCCGGTGTCCAGGATGCCGCGACGCACGACGTCGGCTTCCAGTTCCTTGAAGATCGCGCCCAGCTTCAGCGGGTCATAGCCGGTCGGGTTCTCGTCCGACAGGCCAAGGGCCGCGACGGCCTTCTTCTTGGCGGCGCCGACCGCTTCGTAGCGGTCTTGCTTCTTCTGGATCTTGTAGGCGGCGGCGATGTCGGCGCCCACGAGGTCCTTCATCTTGGCCTTGATCGCGTCGGTGTCTTCCGGCTCGAACGCGAAGGGCTCCTTGGCGGCGTGCTCGGCCAGATCGATGATCGCGTCGATCACGGTCTGCATCTGCTGGTGGGCGAAGTTGACGCCGCCCAGCACGATCTCTTCCGAGAGCTCCTGGATTTCCGATTCAACCATCATCACGGCGTCGGCGGTGCCGGCCACGACGAGGTCCATCTTGCTTTCCTTCATCTCATCGAGAGTCGGGTTCAGCACGTAGGCGCCGTCGACCCAGCCCACGCGGGCCGCGCCGATGGGGCCCATGAACGGGGCGCCAGACAGGCACAGGGCGGCCGAGGCGGCGACCATGCCCAGGATGTCGGGATCGTTCTCGAGGTCGTGCTGCAGCACGGTGACGACGACCTGGACTTCGTTCTTGAAGCCCTTGACGAACAGCGGGCGGATCGGACGGTCGATCAGGCGGGAGACCAGGGTCTCCTTTTCCGACGGACGGCCTTCGCGCTTGAAGAAGCCGCCGGGGATCTTGCCGGCCGCGAAGGTCTTTTCCTGATAGTTGACCGTCAGCGGGAAGAAGTCTTGGCCCGGCTTTTGGCTCTTGGCGAACACGGCGGTGGCCAGGACGACGGTTTCGCCCATGGTGGCCAGAACGGCGCCGTCGGCCTGACGGGCGATGCGACCGGTTTCGAGGACCAGCGTCTTGCCGCCCCACTCGATCGTCTTGCGTTTGATATCGAACATATTTCTTCTTTCGGTTCCCGCGGGCGGATTCCCGTCGGGGCGGACAGGGGCGGACGACCTAACGACAGGCCGGCCCGATGATCCTCATCCAGTTCGACAGACGGGTTTGAGGACGTGAACCCTCGGACGGACGAACGGCGATCCCAATACGAGGAGCGCCGCTTGGGAACGGAGGGCGCCCGGTCTGTCTCGGGACGCCTGGTTCCAAATACGCGATCCCAGGGACTGGTAGCGAGCGGCGTCGGACTTCTTCAGGTGGTCGAGGAGCCGGCGACGCTGGGAAACCAGCTTCAGCAGGCCACGACGGCTGTGGTTGTCCTTCTTGTGCGTCTTGAAGTGCTCGGTCAGGTTCGAAATGCGTTCCGAGAGGATCGCGACCTGGACTTCGGCGCTGCCGGTGTCACCCGTGCTACGGGCGTGTTCGGCGATGAGAGCGGCCTTGCGCTCGAGAGTGATCGACATCGGGTTGTCTCCGCTCAGGTGAGTTGGAAGACCCGCACGGGATTGAGCTTCCCAGCGCGCATCTCGCACAGGGCCACCAACCTGTCGCCGGACATGGCGGAAACGGTGCGATCGCCGGGCGGAAGCTCGGCTTTCAACGTTTCCACCTGACGCGGAAGCAGGACGATGGCGCGTCCCTGTGCAAGCCGGAAGGCGTCTTCATCGGTCACGGCCAACGCCGGGATGTCGTCCAGCGCGGTCTCGACCGGAAGCAATGCCTCCGACAGCCGGGCCTCATAGCTCAAATTCTCCAGAGTTTCCAGCGCTATCGCCGAGGCCTCGGAGAAGCCGCCTACCCGCGTGCGGCGAAGATCGGCGACGTGACCGCAGGTTCCCAAGGCCTTGGCCAGGTCCCGGACCACGGCCCGGACATAGGTGCCCTTGCCGCATTCCATCGAGAGCGTGACGTGATCGACGTCCGGCTGCTCGACCACCTTGAGGTCGAAAATGCTGACCTTGCGGGTCGGCAGCTCGAACTCGACGCCGTCGCGCGCCAGGTCGTAGGCCCGCTCGCCGTCGACCTTGATGGCCGAGAAGTTGGGCGGGATCTGATCCACCTCGCCGATGAAGGCGGGCAGCGCCGCCTCGACCTCTTCGCGGGTGGGGCGCACGTCGGAGGTCGCAGTCGTCTCGCCCTCGCGGTCCAGCGTCGTTGTGTCGCGGCCCCAGGCGATGGTGAAGCGATAGGCCTTGTCGGCGTCCATCAGGAACGGGACGGTCTTGGTGGCCTCGCCCAATGCGATGGGCAGGATCCCGGTCGCCAGCGGATCCAGCGTGCCCGCGTGGCCGCCCTTCTGAGCGTTGAACGCGCGACGCACGCGGGAGACGGCCGTGGTCGAGGTCAGGTCGTAGGGCTTGTCCAGGCACAGCCAGCCCGAGACGGCCTCGCCCTTCTTGCGGCGGGCCATGCCTAGGCCTCGTCTTCGTCGTCGACCACGTCGGACAGGCGGCGGGTGTCCTGCTGGACGCGCGGGTCCAGGAACAGCTGGTCCATATAGGCGGCCGTGCCGAAGCTCTCGTCGTGGATGAACTTCAGGTCCGGGGTGAACTTCATGTCGATGCTGCGGCCCAGGCGCCCGCGCAGGAACTTCGACACCCGGTTCAGGCCCTTGATGATCTCGCCGGTGTTCTTGGCGGCGTCCTGGCCGGCCAGGCCCGCGCCCAGCGGCTCGACGAAGCAGATGGCGTGTTTCAGGTCCGGGCTCATCCGCACCTCGGAGACGGTGACCGAGATGTTCTGCAAAGCCTCGTCTTGCAGCTCCTCCTCGCGGAGGATCTCCACGAGGGCGTGGCGGATCAGTTCGCCGGCGCGGAGCTGGCGTTGCGAGGGGCCGGCCAGAGCGCCCTTCTTGGTGTCAGATTGGCGCTTCATGGCGCGATCGTCCTTGTGGCCCGGCCGGCGGATCGAACGCCGGTGCGCGGGGAAAATCGGAAGGCGCGGTGTCTAGGCCTCCCAGCGGCGAATGTCCAGCCGCGCCTCAGGCTCCCGTCTTCTCCTTGAAGAACGCGATCACCTTGTCGCGCGCCCTCATGCTCCCGCTGTTCGGGACCGAGCGATGCAGGTGCAGGGTCAGCACCGAGTGAGGGTCCATCGGCTGACCCGGGGCGGCGTCCGCGTCGGCGAGCTCCACCACCTCGATCTTGTCGCCGAACTCGGCTTTCAGGCGGGCGATACGGGCGTCGGGCACCAGCTTGTCGGAGGTGAAGCGCATCGCGATCAGTGACAGGTTCTCGTCCTGGAACCGCTTCTTGGCGCAGGCGAGCTCGGACGCCGAGCAGTCGAGGCCGCCCTTGTCCCTCAACGGCAGCGACGGCTGAGAGAGCACCGGCGCCACGACCGAGGGCTCGGTCATCATCGCCAAGGCGAAGCCGCCGGTGAAGCACATGCCCACCGCGCCTACGCCCTTGCCGCCGCAGTCCTGGTGGGCCTTGCGGGCCAGGGCGCGCAGCCAGTCGACGATCGGGCTGGAGCGGCCGTCCTTCCAGACGGTGAACTCGCGCCGTACACAGATGTTCTTGAGGATCTCGCCGATCGCGTAGCCGCGAGCGACCTGTTTGCCGGGCTTGCCGAACAGGCTGGGGCAATAGGCGGTCAGGCCCGCGTCGGCGAGGTCGCGGGCGAAGGCCAGAACCCCCGGATGCAAGCCTGGAACTTCGTGGATCACGATCACGGCCGGACCGGCGCCGATCTTGTAGACCTCGCGCGACCAACGGCCGTCGTCGAAGTCGAAACGCTCGAAGCCCGCCAGCACGGTGTCGTTCGCCATCTTGTCCCCTCCGCTTTTCAGCGAGGCTAGACCCTGTCCGCCCGGCTGGCGAGGGATCTAGTTGGAGACGTCCGGACGCTGAGGGTTATCGGTCCAGTCCGACATCGGATCGGGGGTGCGATTGTCCGGCAGCCGCCATTCGCCGCGATAGGAAAAGTCGAGGGTTCCGCACAGCCGGGCCTCGCCCGACGCCTTGGGACCGTCGCCGAACGCCTGGATCCGCAGGTCGCGGCGCACCGCGATGGGGCTGAAGGACAGCCAAAGCCGCGTGGAGCCTGGACAGAAGGCGCGCAGATAGATCTTGCCCTGCGCCGCCGAGGCGTCGACCTCGTACAGGGCGGCGTTGGCGTCGACGCCGCTCATCGCCGACAGGCCGCCGGGGCCAAGGTCCTTCGACCGCGCGGACTTCAGCATCGCCTGGGCCGGAACGCCTGTGGCCAGCACCTTGATTGGTCGACTGGCGCCCAGCAGGCCGTCCTTGAAGAGGATCGTCACCCCCGCCCCCGTCAGCCTTTTGGCGTCAGCCGAGATCGGATCGTACGAGAACATCCGCGTCTCGGCCTTGGCGGCGGAGGACATCGCGCCGATTATTGTCATCGCGACGACCGCGCTGTGGACGATCGATCGAAGCATTATTTAGCGCGAATATTAGCCGCCGAGGCGTCAAAGCCCGACAGCCGCCAGCGATCACCTTCGCGACTGAAGGTCAGCAGGCAGGGGCCGTCCTTGCGCGCGGCGCAGACGCGACCGTCGCCAGTAGGGCGCAGGGCAGCGGCGATCGCCACGCGACCGGGGATCGGACGATCCGGCGTATAGCCGTAGTAGTTGGCGGCCGCGCGGAAGGTGGCCGGCCGGATCAGCGCCTCTCCGGCGGCGTCAGCCAGGGGACCGGCGGCGATGGCCGCCAGGGCCATGGCGCTGTTGCTCTGACCCGCGCGCTGCCTGGCCTCCTCCATCAACCGCGCCTCGATCTGGCCTTTGAGGGCGCGGCGGTCGACATGGGCGTCGAAGGTCGCGCGGTCGTTGTCTCGGATCGCAACCAGCAGGTCATGCACATCGCCGCCAGCGTCGAGGCGGTTGACAGTCGCGCAGGCGCTCAGCGACGCGGCGACAGCGGTCAGGGCGAGGAGGGCTTTCAGGCGCATGGCAAGAGGCGTAGCGCCGGATTGGGGCGATTTCCAGTCTGAGCGTTCGCCAAGAAAAAGGGCGCGAGCCTTTCGACCCGCGCCCTGATTTCCGATCTCGCGACGGCTCTTAGTCGAGCTGGCGCTTGATCTCTTCGACGGTGAAGCACTCGATCGTGTCGCCGACCTTGATGTCCTGGAAGCCCGCGAACATCATGCCGCACTCCTGGCCGACGGGGACTTCGTTGACCTCGTCCTTGAAGCGCTTGAGCGTTTGCAGGGTGCCCAGTTCGAGAACCACGATGTCCTGACGGATGATCCGGACCTTGGCGCCCTTGCGGACCACGCCTTCGGTGACCTTACAGCCGGCGACCTTGCCGATCTTCGAGATGTCGAAGGCCTGCAGAACCTCGGCGTTGCCAAGGAAGGTTTCGCGCTGGATCGGGGCCAGCATGCCCGAGAGCACGCCTTTGATATCGTCCAGCAGGTCGTAGATGATCGCGTAGTAGCGGATCTCGACGCCTTCGCGTTCGGCCAGGGCTCGCGCCTGCGCCGAGGCGCGGACGTTGAAGCCGATGACCGGCGCGCCGGCGCCCTTGGCCAGCATGACGTCGCTTTCGCTGATCGCGCCGGCGCCCGACAGGATGATCCGCGCGCGGACCTCGTCGGTGGCCATCTTGTCCAGCGAACCGATGATCGCCTCGGCCGAACCTTGCACGTCGGCCTTGATGATCAGCGGAAGCTCTTTCAGCTTCTTGTCCTGCAGCTTGGCCATCATGTCGGCCATGGAAGCGCCGGCGCCGATCGGGGCCAGCGACTTCTCGCGCTTCTGGCGGATGCGGTACTCGGTCAGCTCGCGAGCGCGGGCTTCGTTCTCGACCACGGCGAAGGCTTCGCCCGGCGAGGGCACGCCGTCCAGGCCGAGGATCTCGACCGGGGTGGCGGGACCGGCTTCGGTCAGCTGCTCGTTACGCTCGTTCAACAGGGCGCGAACCCGGCCGAATTGGGCGCCGGCGACGACGATGTCGCCACGCTTCAGCGTGCCGCGGTTGACCAGGACGGTCGAAACAGCGCCACGTCCCTTGTCCAGCTTGGCCTCGATCACCACGCCGTCGGCGGTGCGGTCGGGGTTGGCCTTCAGGTCCAGCACTTCAGCCTGCAGCAGGATGGCGTCGAGCAGATCGTCCAGACCCGTGCGCGCCTTGGCCGAGACCTCGATGATCTGGGTGTCGCCACCCAGGCTTTCGACGACGATCTCGTGCTGCAGAAGCTCGTTGACCACGCGGGTCGGATCCGAGCCTGGCTTGTCCATCTTGTTGACGGCGACGATTATCGGCACCTCGGCGGCCTTGGCGTGTTTGATCGCCTCGATCGTCTGGGGCATCACGCCGTCGTCACCGGCCACGACCAGCACCACGATGTCGGTGATGTTGGCGCCGCGAGCACGCATCGCCGAGAAGGCGGCGTGACCTGGCGTGTCGAGGAAGGTCACCCGTTGACCGTCCTTCAGGCGAACCTGATAGGCGCCGATGTGCTGGGTGATGCCGCCGTGCTCGCCGGCGGCCACGTCCGTCGAACGCAGGGCGTCGAGCAGGCTGGTCTTGCCGTGGTCGACGTGACCCATGATCGTCACGACCGGAGGGCGAGGCTCCATGTGATCGTCGATGTCCTCGGCGCCGATGAAGCCTTCTTCGACGTCGGCTTCCGACACGCGCTTGACGGTGTGACCAAACTCAGTGGCCACCAGCTCGGCGGTGTCATTGTCGATAACGTCGTTGATCTTCAGCATCACGCCCTGACGCATCAGGAACTTGATGATGTCGACGCCGCGCACGGCCATCCGGTTGGACAGTTCCTGCACGGTGATGACGTCGGGGATGACCACTTCACGGGCGACACGCGCCTGTTCGGTCACGCCGCCGCGGCGCTTTTCCTTTTCGCGCTCTCGGGCCCGACGGACCGAGGCGAGCGAACGCATCCGATCGGCGGAGTCGCCGTCACCGGCCACGGCCTGGATGGTCAGACGACCTTCGCGGCGCTGCGGGGCGCCCTTGACGCGCGACACGGCCTTGTTGGGCGCGGCGCTCTTGCGGCGGTCATCGTCCTCGTCGGGCCGGCGGCTGACTTCGCCGCCGGGACGCGGGGCCGAGCGCATGGCGCGCTGGATTTCCGGAGTCGCGGGAGCCGAAGCGGGAACGCCAGGGCGCGGACCGCGGGGCGGGCCGCCAGGACCGCGCGCGCCACCGGGCGCCGGGCGCGGAGCCAGGGCCGAGTAACGGACGGTCTGCTGAGGGCGATCGCCTTGCGGACGGTCGCCGCCTTGCGGACGATCACCACGATAGCCGCCGCGATCCCCTTCGGGACGCGGACCGCGCGGACGGTCGCCCTCGGGGCGCGGGGCGCGCTGGCCGAAATTGGCGTTGGCGTCGGGGCGCGGCGCGCGCTGATTGAACGGACGGTCGCCTTGCGGGGTCGGACGATAGGTCGTCGTGCTGGGACGATCGTCGCGACGCTCGCGGCTGGGTTCGTAGGTGCGTGTCTGACCAGCCGACGGAGGGCGCGTGTCCTGACGCGGGGCGTCTTGGCGCGGAGCCGGGGGCGCGGTCGGGGCTTGAGCCACCGGTCGCGGCGCCTGAGGCGCGGCGGGCGGCGGGGTCACGGGCGCTACAGGCGCTACAGGCGCTGCGGGCGCGGCCGGCGTCTGCGCGACGGGCGGCGGTGCAGCGGCGGCGCGCTCGGCCGCAGCCTTGGCGGCGGCTTCGCGTTGAGCGGCTTCCTGCGCCGCGCGGGCGCGGGCTTCCGCAGCGGCTTGTTCGGCCGCCTGGCGGGCCTGAGCCTCACGCGCGGCGTCGACGACGCGTTGACGGGCGCGCAGTTCTTCCTGCGAGAGCCCACCGGCGGATCCGCCACCGCCACCTTGCGATTGCGACGGGCGCGGCGCGGGCGGATCGCCCTGGCGACGCTCGGCCGAGGACGGCGCGGCAAGATTGCCTGCTGCAGGCGCGTGGGGACGCGTCCGCTTGGTTTCCACCACCACCGTCTTGGTCCGGCCGTGGCTGAAGCTCTGCTTCACGACCCCGGCGCTCACCGAGCCCTGGCGGGGCTTCAGGGTCATCGGGGTGCGTCCGCCGGGTCGGCCGTTTTCGTTCTCGTCGCTCATGCGCTCGCTTGTACTTCCGCCGGGCGGTACCCGGCTAAAAAACCGTTCGTTCCATGTGAGAAAGGGGCCCGGACGTACCTCCAAAAGGAAGCCGTTTCCCCGACCCTTCACTCACGAGCCCGGCCGAACACCTGGGCTCACTCAAAGATTCTAGAGCTTTCCCATCCCACCGGAGGCCCGGTGAGATGGAAAAGCTCTAGTGCCTGCCAGGGTCGGCGAACCGACCGGGCGGACAGGCCCGCCGTCTTTGTCCAGGGTCCGCCAGAGGCGAAAATCCCTAGAGCCTGTCTGGTTTAGATGGAACCATCTAAACCAGATAAACAGGCTCTAAAATCAACCCTCTAGAGCCCTTTCAAACGCTCTAGATGTTTCCATCTAAAGCTAAAGGGCTCTAGTCGTCCTCGCGTCCGTTCGCCGACCATTCGGGAGGCAGAAGCGGGCGGAAGCCGGATAAACGCTCGACATCTAAAGTCCAGCGATCGATCCCACGCCCAGCGAGAAGCGCTGTGTGTATCACATTCTCCCCGCCCAAGGCCAAACCCAATTCGTCTGAATTGAAGGCGCCCAGCAGGCGAGGCTGATTTGCAGCCCTTCGCGCGGCGGAAAGAACCTTGCGGCGACCGTCTTCGGCGCCGTCGGCGGCCTCGACCAGCCAGGCGACCTTGCCCGTTCCCAGGGCGGCGACCACCTTTTCGAACCCCGAAATAATGACGCCGGCCTTACGCGCAAGGCCCAGGCCCTCGAGAACCCGGCGGGCCAGCAGCGCCTCGACCTGGTCAGCCAGGTCGGGCGGCGCGGTCAACTTGGTCTTGGCGGCCCGGGAGAACAGACCTTTCTTAGCGGCGGTCGTGATCGAGTCTCGGTCCGCGCCGACCCAGACGCCGCGCCCGGGAAGTTTGCGCGCCAGATCGGGAACCACAACGCCGTCTGGCCCCGCCACGAAGCGGATCAGGCGCGCCTCATCGGTCGCTTCGCCCAGGACGATGTCCTTACGAAGGCGATTGGCTTCGGCGTGGGTCCTGGGCGCGGGGGCTTCGGTCATGATCTTTCAGGCGACCTAGGAGCGCGAACGGCCCCGCGGATTGCTCCGCGAGGCCGTCCAGCACAGCTCTAAGGCGCTTAGGCCTCTTCCTGCTCTGCGGTGACGTCGCCTTCAGCGGCGGCCTCTTCAGCAACGTCGCCTTCACCTTCCTCGTATTCCGGCTCAGGCGGGGCCTCGACCCAGCCCATGGCGATGCGGGCGCGCATAATCAGCGCCTCGGCGTCTTCCGGCGACAGGTTGAAACTTTCCAGGATGCCCGGTTCGCGCACGCGCTCCCCGCCCTTGTTCTCGAACCAGCCGCGCATGTCGTCGGGCACCAGACCCGCAAGATCCTCGACCGACTTCACGTCGCCTTCGCCGAGGGCCACGGCCATGGCCAGGGTCACGCCCTCGATGGCCAGGACCTCGTCCTCGACGCCCAGCGCCTTGCGCTTGGCGTCCAGCTCGGCGGCTTCCTTTTCCAGGAACTCGCGGGCGCGAGCCTGCAGTTCCTCGGCGGTTTCCTCATCGAAGCCTTCGATCGAGGCGATTTCATGCGGCTCGACATAGGCGACGTCTTCCACCGCGGCGAAGCCTTCGGTGACCAGCAGCTGGGCGATGACTTCGTCGACGTCCAGGGCTTCTTGGAACAGGGCCGTACGCTCGGCGAACTCGCGCTGACGGCGCTCGCTCTCCTGGCTTTCGGTCATGATGTCGATTTGCCAGCCGGTCAGCTGCGAGGCCAAGCGCACGTTCTGGCCGCGACGGCCGATGGCCAGCGACAGCTGTTCGTCCGGCACCACGACTTCGACGCGCTCGTCTTCCTCGTCCATGACGACCTTGGAGACTTCGGCGGGAGCCAGGGCGTTGACGATGAAGGTGGCTTCGTCTTCCGACCACTGGATGATGTCGATCTTCTCGCCCTGCAGTTCGGCCACGACGGCCTGAACGCGCGAGCCGCGCATGCCGACGCAGGCGCCGACGGGGTCGATCGAGCCGTCGTTGGAGATGACGGCCATCTTGGCGCGCGAGCCCGGGTCGCGGGCCACGGCGCGGATCTCGATGACGCCATCATAGACTTCCGGCACTTCCTGGGCGAACAGCTTGGCCATGAAGCCGCCGTGGGCGCGGCTCAGCATGATCTGCGGGCCTTTGGTCTCGCGACGGACGTCGTAGATGTAGGCGCGGATCCGGTCGCCGACATTGAAGTTTTCGCGCGGGATCGACTGATCGCGGCGCATGATGCCTTCGCCGCGGCCAAGGTCGACGATCACGTTGCCGTATTCGACGCGCTTGACGCTGCCGTTGACGATCTCGCCGACGCGATCCTTGTACTCGTCGTACTGACGCTCGCGCTCGGCCTCGCGGACCTTATGCATGACGACCTGACGGGCCATCTGGGTCTGCACACGGCCGATCTCGAACGGCGGGAGCACTTCTTCGTAGACCTTGCCGATCTCGGCGTCGCGCCAGGTGCGCTTGGCGATCGAGAACGGCATCTTGCCGATCTCGCCTTCCAGGTCGGTTTCGTCGGCGACGACTTCGATCACGCGCTTTTGCGTCGTTTCGCCCGTCTTGGGGTCGATCTTGACGCGGATGTCGTGCTCGGCGCCGTAGCGGGCGCGGGCGGCTTTCTGCAGCGCGTCCTCGATCGCCTCGATGACGACTTCCTTCTCGATGCCCTTTTCGCGGGCGACCGCGTCGGCGATCTGCAGGAGTTCAAGCCGGTTGGCGGCGATGCCGATGGCCATGGTCAGTCCTCTTCACTTTCGGACAGGTCTTCGTTTTCGGATTCGAGGCGAGCGGCCCGTTGCTTGGCCCCCCGCTCCATCAGGGCGTCGGTCATGACGAGCTTGGCGTCGATAACCCACGCGAAGGGGAAGTAGACGGTGACGTCGTCCTCGCCCTCGATGTTCAGGCCCACCTGGTCGTCCTCGACCCCGGCGAGTTCGCCCTTGAAGCGCTTGCGGCCCTCGGCCACGCGATCGAGTTCGATGCGAGCCTCAAGGCCGGCATAGTCGTCGAAGTCCTTCAGGCGGGTCAGCGGTCGGTCGATGCCGGGGCTGGAGACTTCCAGGGTGTACTCGCCGGCGATCGGATCGGCCGCGTCCAGCACTTCGGAGACGGCGCGCGACAGCTTGGCGCAGTCCTCGACGTTCATGTCGCCGCCGCTGCCGTCTTCCAGCAGCGGGTGCTCGGCCATGATCTGCAGGCGGCGTTGCTCGGTCCCGCCCATCAGGCGCAGGCGAACAATCTCGTAGCCGAGGCTCTCGGCCACGGGATCGAGCATCTCGATCAGGTCACGGTCTTCCTGCGTCTTCCCGCGCACGGTCTCTCAACTCAAGCTCTGGGCCGGCGGCGCTGAGACCGTTCGGCCAAACAAAAAGCGGCAGCCTTTCGGGCCGCCGCTCGAAAGCGCCATCAGCGCTAACGGACGATGTAGAACGCTTTGTAGGCGAATTGCCGATCGTTGTCGACTCATGGCGGGGAAATCTCCGGAGTCGTCTTCCGCGCCGCAGCATTTTGGGCCTATAAGCCCAGCCGCGCAGGCCGCTCTCCAAGGGCCGCATCTGATAAAGAGTCAAAATGGACCTGTCCAAGATCGCCGTCGGCGTGAACCCGCCGTACGACCTTAACGCCATCATCGAGATCCCGCAGGGCGGCGAGCCGGTGAAGTATGAAATCGACAAGGAAAGCGGCGCCCTGATGGTCGACCGTTTCCTGCATACGGCGATGTTCTATCCGGCCAACTACGGTTTCATCCCGCACACCCTGGCCGACGACGGCGACCCGGCCGACATCATGGTGGTGGGTCCGACCCCGGTGGTGCCGGGCGCGATCATCCGCTGCCGCCCGATCGGCACGCTGATGATGGTCGACGAGGCCGGCTCGGACGAGAAGATCCTGGCCGTGCCGGTCGACAAGCTGCATCCGTTCTACACCGGCGTGACCAGCTGGCGCGACCTGCCGACCATCCTGACCGAGCAGATCGCCCACTTCTTCCAGCACTACAAGGACCTGGAAAAGGGCAAGTCGACCAAGATCACCGGCTGGGCCGATCCGGACGAGACCGCCGAGATCATCCGCACGGCGATCAAGCGCTACAACGAGAGCTACTGAGTGCGTTCAGCCCTGGTGACTGGCCCACAGGCCGGTCACCAGCAGGGCGATCACCATGCCGTCGATGAGAATGGCGACGCCTGAGAAGCCCTTCAGATAGCGACGCCCCTGAGCGATCAGCGATCCGATAAAGAAGGCCTTGCTCACGACCGCCACGGCGACCGCCATGGCCCGTGTCTCCGGGTGGAAGGCCGCCCACACCAACATACCGCCAATCAGGGCGATCAGCAGGCCCCAGCCGCGCACGATGATCTCCGCGACCGGCCCCTCAAGCGCTTCACCGAAGGTCGAACGCTGAGCCCGACCCGGCGCCAGCGCGAACTGCAGCATCGACAGGGTCAGAAGGCCGCTGACCACCAAGACGCCGGCGTAGTGTTCCGAAATCCAAGACATGACCGCCCCCCAAGTCGCCCCTGACAAGGGGCGTTCGGGCGCGAGCCTAGGTGCGTCCGAGGCCTCGGGGAAGCACGTCTGACGCCGTTCGACTAAGCCCGAACGAAATCCAGGAACACTGGCGCGCAGTCGCCCAGCTTCTTTTCCTCGTAGCGTGTGGTCACGTGGTCTGCCGGGATCGCGTTGCGGTCCGCCGCGTCATCGGCGAAGCGGAAGTTGGGATCAGCCAGCACCCGCTCGGTGGTCCACTCGGCGTAGTCGGCCCAGTCGGTGGCGAAACGCAGGGCGGCGCCCGGTTTCATGACCCGCGCCAGCTCGCGCACGAACTCGGGCTGGATCAAACGGCGTTTGTTGTGCCGGGCCTTGTGCCAGGGGTCGGGGAACATGATGAACGCCCGGTCGAGGCACGCGTCGGGCAGCCAGTCTACCACGTCGCGGGCGTCGCCCTCGTGGATGCGGACGTTCTTGAGCGCCTGCTCCTCGACGTGACGTACGGCGCTGGCTACGCCGTTCACGAAGGGCTCGGACGGCGATCTGCGGCAGCAGAGTCTCGAGCAGGGCCTGCTGGCGCGGCTTCACCGGGCGCGACTTTAGACGGCCGAACGAACGCAGCGGTCCATGGGGTTGTTGGGGGTTGGTCATGGGCGGGGTCTTAAAGCGCTGGGCGGGAAATGAAAACGGGCCCCGACCCGTGAGGATCGGAGCCCGCCTAATGAGGATGGGGCCAGCAGCCTAGGCCAGGCCCTTCAGGTCGCTCACGAGATCGGTCTTCTCCCAGGAGAAGCCGCCTTCGCTGTCCGGCGTACGGCCAAAGTGGCCATAGGCGGCGGTGCGGGCGTAGATCGGGCGGTTCAGTTGCAGGTGCTCGCGGATCGCGCGCGGGGTGGCCCCGCCGATCAGCTGCGGCAGAATCTTTTCAAGGACCGCCGGATCCACCTTGCCGGTGCCGTGCAGGTCGACGTGGAACGACACCGGCTGGGCCACGCCGATGGCGTAGGCGATCTGGATGGTGCAGCGATCAGCCAGACCCGCAGCCACCACGTTCTTGGCCAAGTAACGGCAGGCGTAGGCGGCGGAACGGTCCACCTTGGTCGGATCCTTGCCCGAGAACGCGCCGCCGCCGTGCGGGGCCGCACCGCCGTAGGTGTCGACGATGATCTTGCGACCGGTGAGGCCGGCGTCGCCGTCGGGACCGCCGATCTCGAAGCGGCCGGTCGGATTGACCAGCCACTGGGTCTTCTTGGTGATCAGACCGTCGGGGAAAATCGGCAGAATGTGCGGCTTGATCAGCTCCAGCACGCGCTTGGAGGTCGCGGCCTTGCCGCCGATTTTCTTCTTGTGCTGGTGGGAGACGACGATGGAGACCACGCGCTGCGGGCGGCCGGCGCCGTCATACTCCAGCGTCACCTGGCTCTTAGCGTCGGGCTCCAACTCGGAGAGCTCGCCCGAATGGCGAAGCTCGGCCAGGCGCTTGAGAATGTTGTGGCTGTACTGCAGCGTCGCCGGCATCAACTCCGGGGTCTCGGTGCTGGCGTAACCGAACATGATGCCCTGGTCGCCGGCGCCCTCGTCCTTCTTATCGGTGGCGTCCACGCCCTGGGCGATATGAGCGGACTGTCCGTGCAGGAAGTTCGAATACTTCGCCTTCTGCCAGTGGAAGCCCTTTTGCTCGTAGCCGATGTCCTTGATCGCAGCGCGGACCTTCGGCTCGAGGGAGCCGAGGATGTCCTTGGTCAGCTGCTTGTTGGCCTTCTTGTCGCCGTCCGGTTTGCCGGCGCGAACCTCACCGGCCAGCACGACCCGATTGGTGGTCACCAGCGTCTCGCAGGCGACGCGCGCCTCGGGATCGACCGAGAGGAAGGCGTCGACGACGGTGTCGCTGATCCGATCAGCGACCTTGTCGGGATGACCTTCGGAAACGCTCTCGCTGGTGAAGATATAGGACGAACGGCTCAAGAGACAGCTCCGGTCATGAAGACACGCACGGGCGCGCGGCGCCCAGTCGGCGTTCAGTTAGACCAGAATCATATAAAGATATGTTTATGCGAGCAAGGCGAGCTTATCTAACAGCCGCGTCAGTCGTCCAAGCCGCTGGCCGCGTCTTCGGCGGCCATGGATCGCACCAGCTCCAGGATCCGCCGCCGAACCTTCTGTCGACCGATCTTTGGAAACAGCGTCGCCAATTCCAGTCCCTCTGGCGTCATCAGGAAATCGTGCGTGAATGGTTCGCCGTCCTCGGCCATGCCGCCGCCAACCGCGCCCCCGAGCCCCTCGAAGAAGTAGTCGACAGGCGACTGCAGGCTTCTGGCGATTTCATAGAGCTTGCTGGCGCTGACCCGATTGGCCCCGCGTTCGTACTTCTGAATTTGCTGGAAGGTGAGGCCTAGGTCCTCGGCGAGGCGCTCCTGGCTTACGCCCAGGATTCGACGACGCATGCGAATGCGGGCGCCAACATGCAGGTCGACGGGATTGGGGTGGCGTTCGGTGTCCGACGGTTCGCTCATGCCCACGCCAGAAGCTGAAACTAGGCTTTAGTTCAGCTCAAGTTTCACTAGCGCGCAATAGAGGATGAGGTTTTGCCTATGCGGAAGCGAGCTGATGCAACCCCTGATATCAGTAAAAGCGCCCAAAAGGCCAAATCTCCGAAGTCGTCGTAGGGCGTAACCTCACCCACTCCTGGTATTTGCGCGTCGATGACGCCGCTTTTTCCTAGGCCAAGCGAAGCCCCGGGCGCGAGACGGCCGCGTGCGTCGATGACGCCGCTGATTCCGGTGGGCGTGGCGCGCAAAAGCGGCCGCGCGCTTTCGATCGCGCGGTAACTCGCCAGGTTCAGGTGCTGTGGCGGGCCCGACGTCACGCCGAACCAGGCGTCGTTCGAGACATTGATCAGGGCCCGGACGCGGGGGTCTGGCCTGGCCAGGCCGGGGAACAGGCTCTCGTAGCAGATCAGCGGTTGAACCAGCAGATCAGAAGAAATCCGCAACGGCGCGGGCTCAGGGCCAGTGGTGAAACTGTCGCCAAGATGCGCCAGCGTCTTGAAGCCGATGGCCGTCAGGAAGCCTTCGGCCGGCAGGTATTCGCCGAACGGCACCAGCCGGTGTTTGTCATAGATCCCGACCAGTTCCAGATCGTCGGCGCCCCGGCGAAGGGCGACGAGGCTGTTGTAGTAGGTCGGGCGATCGACCGCGCCTTCATAGCGATAGCCGCCGATGAGCAGGACCTGGCCCGGGGCCAGGCTGTCGACAATGGCCTGCCGCACCCATGAGCCGGGCGCGAGATAGTCATTGACCGCGGCGGGCACCGCGCCCTCGGGCCAGATCACGACATCAACCGGCTTGCCGGCGTAAGGCGTGGCGGTCAGCGAAACATAGGCCTGGACGATCTGAGCGAAGCGCTCGGCGTCCCATTTGAGGTCCTGCTTGATGTCCGCCTGGACGATGCGCACCGTGGTGGGGCCGCTGGGTCCGACGGGCTTGGACAGAACGAACGCGCCATAGCCATAGAGTGCGACCAGGCCGGCGGCGGCGGCGCCCAAGGCGAGTCGGCCGGCGCGTCCCTCGCGCCAAACCGACGGCGCGCTGGCGATGGCCAACGTGATCCAGGTCAGGCCGTAGGCGCCGACCAGGGCGGCGGTCTGCGATGGGGCCGAGCCGGCGCGCCAGGTTTCGCCGATGAGGTTCCAAGGAAAGCCCGTCAGAATATGACCGCGGGTCCATTCCAGCGCCGCGAACGCGCCAGCGAAGGTCAGGATGCGCCAGACGCTCTTTGGCCTGATCCAACGATAGGCCAGGGCCGCGAGACCCCAGAACACGGCCAAGCCCGCCGCCATCGCCGAAACCGCGAACGGCGCCATCCACCCGTGGACGGCGGCGTCCACCAGGAAGGCCTCTCCCACCCACCAGGTCCCGAGGCCAAAATAGCCCAGTCCCGCCAGCCAGCCCCGCCAGAACGCCGAACGCAACGGGCGCTCGGCGTCGGCGCCGTCGATCAGATAAAGCAGCGCCGCATAGCCCAGCAGGCCCGGCAGAAGGCCGAAGGGCGGATGCGCCAACGCCGCCGCCAGGCCTGAGACCAAGGCCAACAGGGGGCTGCTCCAGCGGCGTTCGCGAAACCGCGCCCAGGCCGTCACGAGAGCCTTGCGTCGATTGCGGCGCCGTCTGCGGCGGTCTCTGACGGTCGGGAAGGGCCACCGCGAACACGAACGCGTCGAACCCGACGCGGATCGGCCTCGACCACTTCGAACTCGAAGCCGTCGGGATGGGCGATCACCTCGCCCCGCTGCGGCACACGACCGGCCAGGGCGACGACCAGCCCGGCGACGGTGTCGATATCCTCGTCCATGTCAGGCGGCGCCAGATCATGGTTTAGCGCCGCCTCCAGTTCCTCCAGCGGTGCGCGGGCGTCTGCGTCGTACACCCCGCCCGGGCGGGCCACCACCGCAACGGCGGTGGCGTCGTCGTGCTCATCGTCGATCTCGCCGACGACCGCTTCGATCAGGTCCTCCATCGAGACCAGGCCGTCGGTGCCGCCGAACTCGTCGATCACGAGGGCCATGTGGATTCGACTGGTGCGCATGCGGAGCAGGAGGTCGGCGGCCTTCATGGAGGCGGGCACGTACAACGCGTCGCGACGCAGCTTGTTCAACACCGGATCGGCGGGCGCGGGCCTTTTGGACTCGTCGGCCAGCAGGCGGAACACATCCTTGACGTGGACGACGCCGACGGGGTCGTCGAGAGTCTCGCGATAGATGGGCATCCGCGAATGCTCCGCCTCGGCGAACTGGGCCGCCACCGCCTCGAATGGTGTCGAGAGCTCGACGGCGACGATGTCGGCGCGCGGCGTCATCACATCGGCGACCCGCAGGCTCTGGAAGGCCTCGGCCTGATCCACCAGGTCGACCGCAGCGGCGGACGCAGCGGTCTCGGGCGGGCGAGGGGGCTCACCGCCGCCCATCAGTCGCCTGCGCATATGGCGGAAGAACGCCCGCACGCCCCGGCTTCGTCGGGCGGCGGGCTGTTGACTAGGCTCGTCGCTGGGCATGGCCCTGGTCAGCGTCCCTCTTCATTCCCAGAAACAGAATCTGGGCTGGCGTAGGGGTCAGGAACGTCCAGACCCGCCAGGATTTCGCGTTCGAGCGCTTCCATGGCTTCCGCCTCGTCGTCGCCCTCGTGATCATATCCTAGGAGATGAAGCACGCCGTGCGCCACCAGATGTTGCAGATGGTGGGCCAGCGGCTTGCCCTGTTCAGCCGCTTCGCGGGCACAGACCCCATAGGCCAGCGCGATGTCGCCGATCTGACCCTCCGGATTGGGCGGGGAGGGGAAGGACAGGACGTTGGTCGCATAGTCCTTCTGACGGAACTCACGGTTCAGCGCCTGAACACTGTCGTCGTCGGTCAGCAGGATCACGATCCCGTGGCCTTCGATGTCCTCATGCGCGTCCAGCACGGCCTGGGCGGCGCGCCAGACCAGGGCCTCGGTCTCGGCGTCCGCCTTCGTCCAGGCCTCGTCCTCGATCTCGATATCAACGGTGAGGGTCATGTTACCGGGGAGTACTCTGCGCCGCGTCCGCGTCATAGGCCTTGACGATGCGTTCGACGAGCGGGTGACGCACGACGTCGGAGGCGGTGAAGCGCGACACCGCCACGCCCTCGACGCCTTCCAGGATCGACACGGCGTGGGCCAGGCCGGAGTCACGCGGGTTGAGCAGATCCACCTGGGTCGGGTCGCCGGTGACGACCATGCGCGCGCCCTCGCCGATGCGGGTCAGCACCATCTTCATCTGCAGGCGCGAGCAGTTCTGCGCCTCGTCGACGATGACGAACGCATGGGCCAGCGTGCGGCCGCGCATAAAGGCGATCGGCGCGACCTCGATCTCCAGCTTCTCGCGGCGCCTGCGCAGCTGATCTGCGCCCATGATGTCGGTCAGGGCCTCCCAGACCGGCGCCATATAGGGATCAACCTTCTCGTTCAGGTCGCCCGGAAGAAATCCGAGTTTTTCGCCGGCCTCGACGGCGGGACGGGTGACGATCAGGCGATCGACCTCGCCGCGCATCAGCATGCCCGCGCCATGGGCCACGGCCAGGAAGGTCTTGCCGGTGCCGGCGGGGCCCAGGCCAAAGACCAGCGGGTGGGTGGCCATCCTCTCCAGGTACTGCGCCTGGCTCTTGGTCTTGGGCGAGACATTGCCCTTGCGCACCGCGCGGGGCGAGGCCTGGCCGCTGGTCTCGTGCGCGCCGCCGATGGCGATCCGCACGTCGGCCTCGACCACTTCGTCGCCGGCGTCGGCGCGGGCGGCCAGGGTCTGCAGGGCGCGCTTGGCGCTGGTGCGGCCGCGCGCGTCGCCGGTGAGGGTGACGCCGCCGCCCGGCGTCTCGATCAGCACCTTGAAGGCGTCCTCGATCAGGGCGGCGTGACGGCCGCTCGGGCCAGAGACGGCGTGGACCGCGTCGTCGGATAGCGGCAGGAACTCAGGGGTGCGGCTCAAGCGGTCTCCAGAACGGGTTCGAGCCGGCCCGCCAGGCTCATCTTGGCGGCGCTCTCGATATGGACAGGAACGATCGTCCCGATCAGATTCTCACCGCCCTCGGCGTGGACGGCTTGCAGATAGGGGCTGCGGCCGACGATCTGCCCAGGGTGACGCCCGGCCTTCTCGAACAGCACCGGCAGCACCTTGCCCACCTGGCTGGCGTTGAAGGCGCGCTGTTGCTCGTCGAGCAACTGGTTCAGGCGCTCCAGGCGCTCGGCCTTGACCGCTTCGTCCACCTGGCCCGGCATGGCCGAGGCCGGCGTGCCCGGACGGCGCGAATACTTGAACGAGAAGGCCGAGGCGAAACCGACCTCGCGGACCAGCTCCAGGGTCTTTTCAAAGTCGCCGTCGCGCTCGCCGGGGAAGCCGACGATGAAGTCGATCATCGCCCATGTCGCGCGGGTGGCTGGTTGTGTAGCGGATGCGGTCAAGGCCATCGATCTTGGCCAGCTGACGGACCAGCTTGGCCAGGGTCGAACCGTCGCCGTCATAGGCGTTGACGTTCTGGCCCAGCAGGGTGACTTCGCGCACGCCCTGGCCGGCCAGACGCTTGGCCTCCTCGACGATGTCGTTGACCGGCCGCGACCACTCGCCGCCGCGCGTATAGGGCACCACGCAGAAGGTGCAGAACTTGTCGCAGCCCTCCTGCACGGTCAGGAACGCGGTGACGCCGGTCACGTGGCGTTCGGCCGGCAGGGCGTCGAACTTTTCGTCGGCGGCGAAGTCGGCGGCCAGGCGCTCGCCGGTCGCGCGGTGGGCGCGGGCGATCAGTTCGGGCAGCTGGTGATAGGCCTGGGGTCCGACGACCAGATCCACCGCCTTCTGGCGGTTCATGATCTCCTTGCCCTCGGCCTGGGCGACGCACCCGGCCACGGCGATGGTCATGCGCCCGCCGGCCTCGGCCTTCCGGTCCTTCATCTGCTTGATGTAGCCAAGCTCGGAATAGACCTTCTCGGTGGCCTTTTCGCGGATGTGGCAGGTGTTCAGCACCACCAGGTCCGCGCCTTCGGGCTCGTCGACGACGCCATAGCCCAGCGGACGCAGGACATCGGCCATGCGCTCGCTGTCATAGACGTTCATCTGACAGCCGTAGGTCTTGATGAAGAGGCGCTTTTGCGGGGTCTCGCTCATGCGCGAGGTTATGGGGTCGAGGACGGCGCTGTGCAAGGGCGGCAAGGTCACACTTGCCCCCTCCGCGCTGCGCGCTCCTCCCCCATAGGGGGAAAGAAGGCTCACCTTCCGCCCCCTCCAGGGGGGGGGGGAAGTCGCCTGGCCTACTCCTCCAGCGGCATCCCGTAGAGCTCGAGGCGGTGGTCGATCAGCTTGTAGCCGAGCTTCTTGGCGATCGCGTGCTGCAGGGCCTCGATCTCTTCGTCCACGAACTCGACGACCTTGCCGGTCTTCATGTCGATCAGGTGGTCGTGGTGATGGTCGGGGCTCTGCTCATAGCGCGAGCGGCCGTCGCGGAAGTCGTGGCGCTCGATGATGCCGCTTTCCTCGAACAGGCGCACGGTGCGGTAGACCGTGGCGATCGAGATGTGCGGATCGATGGCGTGAGCGCGGCGGTGCAGCTCCTCGACGTCCGGGTGATCCTCGGCCGACGACAGCACGCGCGCGATGACCCGACGCTGGTCGGTCATGCGCATGCCTTTTTCGATACAGGCCTTTTCGAGTCGATCCACGGCGGAGCCTCCGTCTGAGTCGCCGGCAAGATAGGGGCTAGACCCTTAAGTGTTAAGCGCCCGTCGCATCACCAGCGCGTCCTTGGCCCCATCGGGATGGGGATAATAGCCCTTGCGCAAACCCACCTTGAGGAAGCCGGTGGTCTGGTAGAGCGCAATGGCGGCGAGGTTGTCGGCGGCGACCTCCAGGAACATCGCCTCGGCCTTGGTCTCCGCAGCGATCCCGGCGGCCACCCCAACCAGGGCCGCGCCCCAGCCGCGCCGGCGGGCGGCGGGATCGACCGCTACGGTCAGGATTTCGGCCTCGCCGGCGATCGAGCGGCACAGGATGAAGCCCTTGGCCTCCGCGGGCTCGCCCGCCTCGCCAAGGATCGCGAAAACGCCCGGGGACTTCAGAAGCTCGTCGAACTCCAAGGCCGTCCAGGGCCGGTCGAAGGCCTTGTCGTGCAGGTCGGCGAGATCGAAGGCGGCTTCGGAGCCGACGGGACGCAGATTCATGGTCAGCCTAGGCGGCGGGCAGGGTTGCGTACGGCGCGCGCAGATACAGCGGCCGGGGAGCATGGACTGGCGCGGGACGCTTGGCCGCCAGGCGCGCGATCGCGACGGGATCCGGCGCCGCCGGCGTCAGGATCGTCGCCCCCTTCAGGACGTCGGCCAGCAGAGGCGCGCCGGAGCCGATCAGGGTCGTCGGACCGCCCGGATGCAGCTCGACAAGTCGAGCCGCAGCTTCGCCGAGACCCAGAGCGTCCGGCGCCATCACCGCCGCGCCGTCGACGAAGGCCTGGATATAGACCTGGCTCATCCGCGCATCGATCAGGGCCACGGCGAAGCCCTTGGTCCCGAAGGCCAGGCTCTCCAGCGTGTTGACGCCTACGCACGGGATGGAGAGCGCGGTCGCCAGGCCCTTGGCGAAGGCCAGGCCTACGCGCAGGCCGGTGAAGGAGCCCGGTCCCACCGTCACGGCGATCCGCGACAGATCCGCGAACGCGACGCCCGCCTCTGCGGCGGTCTCTCGCGCCAGGATCCCGATGCGCTCCTGATGGCCCCGGGTCATCGGTTCGGCGCGCGTGGCCAGCACGCGGTCGGCGTCGAGGATGGCGATCGCGCTGGCGCCCAGGCAAGTGTCGATCGAGAGGATCATGGCTCAGGCCGCGCCCACGACGGCGCCCTCGGCGGGACGCCAGATGAGGGCGTTGAGCTGGCCCTTGGCCTTCAGCGTGGCCTCCGGCGGCAGGCCAGGCTTTTTCCAGCCCGGGACGCCGAAGACATAAGACACTTGGGGGGCGTCAGGGCGCACGCAGATCGTCATGTTGATCTCGCGTCCTTCGCCGGCCCGACACTGGTCGACGGCGAAGCCCAGATCGGCCCACTTGGCCAGGAGCTGTTCGCCCTTGGGTCCGCGCGCATCGCCCGCCTCGACACGGACATGGGCGATGTCGCCCTCGTCGCTCTTGCCGATCTCGGCCAGCGGCGTGTTGTCCTGTTCGACATTGATGATCGGCTGGGCCGGACCCTCGCCGGACTGCAGGAAGGCCTGCTCGACCTTGGCCTGGGGGAACAGAACCTTCAGCGTGGCCAGATCGAAGGCCACCGCGCTGTTGATCGGGCCGACGCCGTCGTTGCTGACCTGGAGCGGACCGCCCGTATAGGGCGCTACGGCCAAGGTCGTCGCGCCTTGGCCGGCCTCTTCGGTCGTCGGGGCCCTGTCGGTCTTGGCCGGGCCACAGGCGGCCAGAAGCACAAACGGCAGGGCGAGATAGCTGTGGCGGAGGGTCATGGGATCCTTCTAGCGAATGTGCGTCCTGCGCACAAAACGCTTGTCACCCGGACGCGGCTTCACGCCCGGGCGATGGCGATCCCGATCAGAGGATCTTGGCGGCTTCGTCGAAATCCAGGCGCGGGTTGCGCGGGAACAGGCCCTCGGTCGTGCCGTGGCCGATCGAGACGATGAAGTTGCTCTTGATGTTCGTCCCCGCGAAGAACTCCGCGTCGACGGCGGCGTTGTCGAAGCCCGACATCGGACCAACGTCCAGGCCCAGCGCCCGCGCGGCGATCATGAAATAGCCGCCCTGCAGCGAGCTGTTGCGCAGGGCGCCCCATTCCTTGGCGACGGGATCCGGGAACCAATCCTTGGCGCCCGGCGCGTGCGGGAAGAGCTTGGGCAGGGTCTCGGGGAAATCGAGATCGTAGCCGACGATGACTGTGCACGGCGCCTGCAGGATCTTGGGCCCGTTCGAGCCGGACGACAGTTTGGCCAGGCGTTCCTTGGCCTCGGGCGAGGTCAAGAAATAGAAGCGAGCCGGGGTCGAGTTGGCGGCGGTGGGACCGAACTTGGTCAGGGCGTAGAGATCCCGCAGCACGCTCTCGGGCAGGGGCTCGGGATTCCAGCCATTATGGCTGCGCGCCTCGGTGAACAGTTGGGCGAGCGTGGCGTCTTCGAGCTTGGCCATGGAAAGTCCTTCCGTAACTGCAGGCGTTACGATGTAGCGCCCCCGAAGGGTGGATCAACCTGGAAAGATCAGAGCGTCTGCTCGACCCGCGTCACTTCGGGGACGTAGTGCTTGAGCATGTTCTCGACGCCGGACTTGAGGGTCGCCGACGAGGACGGGCAGCCCGAGCAGGCGCCGCGCATGTGCAGCCACACTACGCCGGTCTGCGGTTCGAAGCGCGAGAAGACGATGTCGCCGCCATCCTGCGCCACGGCCGGGCGAATGCGGGTGTCGAGCAGTTCCTTGATCTCGGCGACGATCTGCGAGGTTTCCTCGTCGTAGTCGCCCTCGTCGTGGCCGCCGCCTTCGGCGTTCTGGTCCAGCAACAGCGGACGGCCGCTGGTGAAGTGGTCCATGATCGCCGCCAGGATCGGCGCCTTCAGGTGCGGCCACTGGGCGTCCTCGCCCTTGGTCACGGTCAGGAAATCGGGGCCGAAAAACACCCGCGTCACATCGCCAAGGTCGAACAGCGCCTTGGCCAGCGGCGAGGCGTCGCCCTCCTCGGGCGTGCGGAACTCGCGCGCGCCCTCACCCAGCACTTCGCGGCCGGGAAGGAACTTCAGGACCTCGGGATTGGGGGTGGTTTCGGTCTGAATGAACATGCGCCTGAAATGGACCTCGCGATGTCGTGACGCAAGGGCGTCGAAAGCATGCATTTTAAAAGTGACACAGGCGTCATTTTCTGGCGTGATGTCGCAAAACACCGATCCGCGGGAGGATCTCATGAGTGACGGTTCGATCGACCTTAAGGCTGACGCGCGGGCGCGCGCCTATTCCATTCCCCTCGAAGACTATCACGTCGCCGATCCGGCCCTGTTCCAGGCTGATGCGATGTGGCCCTATTTCGAGCGCCTTCGGAAGGAAGCGCCCGTCCACTATTCGAAAGGCGACGAGGAGGTCGGCCCGTACTGGTCGGTCACCCGCTACAACGACATCATGACCGTCGACACGACCCACCAGGTCTTCTCGTCGGACGCGCACCTGGGCGGCATCACGATCCGGAACTTCGACGAGGATTTCGTCCTGCCGATGTTCATCGCCATGGACCAGCCCAAGCATGACATCCAGCGCAAGACGGTCAGCCCGATCGTCTCGCCCCAGAATCTGGGTCGTCTGGAAGGCATTATCCGCGAGCGGGTCTGCCAGATCCTCGACAACCTGCCGATCAACGAGCCCTTCGACTGGGTCGACAAGGTCTCGATCGAGCTGACCACCCAGATGCTGGCCACCCTGTTCGACTTCCCCTGGGAAGAGCGCCGCAAGCTGACGCGCTGGTCTGACATCGCCACCGCCTCGCCCGAGAGCGGCCTGATCGAGAGTGAGGAGGCCCGCCGCGCCGAGCTACTGGAGTGCCTGGCCTATTTCACCAACCTCTGGAACGAGCGGGTGAACCTGACCGAGCCGGGCAACGACCTGATCTCGATGCTGGCCCACGGCGAGGCCACCCGCGACATGCCGCCGATGGAGTATCTGGGTAACGTCATCCTGCTGATCGTCGGCGGCAATGACACCACCCGCAACTCGCTGACCGGCGGCCTCTACGCCCTGTCCAAGAACCCGCAGGAAGAGGCCAAGCTGCGCGCCGATCCCAGCCTGATCCCGAACATGGTCTCGGAGATCATCCGCTGGCAGACGCCGCTGGCCCACATGCGCCGCACGGCGCTGGAAGATTTTGAGCTGGCCGGTCAGACGATCAAGAAGGGCGACAAGGTCGTCATGTGGTACGTCTCGGGCAACCGCGACGACACCGTCATCGAGAACGCCGACCAGTTCATCGTCGATCGCCCCAACGCTCGCCGCCACCTCTCGTTCGGCTTCGGCATCCACCGCTGTGTGGGCAACCGCTTGGCCGAGATGCAGCTGCGCATCGTCTGGGAAGAGATCCTCAAGCGCTTCCCCAAGATCGAGGTCCTGGAAGAGCCCAAGCGCGTCTATTCGACCTTCGTAAAGGGGTACGAGCGGATGATGGTGCGGATCCCCGAGCGCAACTAAAGCTGTCATCCCGGCCAAGCGCGAAGCGCGCCGAGCCGGGACCCAGGGGGAACCGCAGTGCGCTGGCCCCTGGGTCCCGGATAGCCTCTGCGAGGCTTCCGGGATGACACAAAGGTTATAGCTCCAGGGCCGCCCTCAGGCGCCCCAGAAGCCGACCAGCTTCTTGACCTCGGCCAGGGTCGGCGCGGCGGCCTCGCGGGCCTTTTCCGCGCCCTTCGCGAGGATCGCGTCCAGCACCGCCGGATCGCCCAGCAGGCTGCGCATCCGCTCGCCCACGGGCGCCAGGCTCTCGACCGCCAGCTCGGCCAGGGCCGGCTTGAACGTCCCAAAGCCCTTGCCGGCGTACTCGGCCAGCACCTCGGCCTTGGTCTTGCCGGCCAGGGCCGCGAAGATGCCCACCAGGTTGTCGGCCTCGGCGCGGGTCGCCAGCTCCTCGATCGACTCCGGCAGCGGCTCCGGATCGGTGCGGGCCTTCTTGACCTTGGCGGCGATGTCGTCGGCGGTGTCGGTCAGGTTGATGCGCGAATAGTCCGAAGGATCGGACTTGCTCATCTTGGCCGAACCGTCGCGCAGGCTCATGACCCGCGCGCCAGGCCCCTGGATCAGAGGATCGGGCAGCGGGAAGAAGCCGGGCGCATTGAAGTCGTGGTTGAACTTCTGGGCGATGTCGCGGGTCAGCTCCAGGTGCTGCTTCTGGTCCTCGCCGACCGGCACGTGGGTGGCCTTGTAGATTAGAATGTCGGCCGCCTGCAGCACCGGATAGGTGTAGAGGCCCACCGAGCTGCGCTCCTTGTGCTTGCCGCTCTTCTCCTTGAACTGGGTCATGCGGTCCAGCCAGCCGAGACGCGCGACGCAGTTGAAGATCCAGGAGAGCTCAGCGTGCTCGCGCACGGCCGATTGCGGGAAGATCGTCGCCTTGTCCGGGTCCAGGCCCGAGGCGATGTAGGCCGCCGCGATCTCGCGGGTCTGCTGGGCCAGGGCCGCCGGGTCCTGCCAGACGGTGATGGCGTGCAGGTCGGCCACGAAGATGAAGGTGTCGATCTCGTGCTGCAGGCGGGTGAACTTCACCAGCGCGCCCAGATAGTTGCCGAGATGCAGGGCGCCCGAGGGCTGAACGCCCGAAAGCACGCGGGGCGGGCCCGCATAGGTGACGGGAGCTTGGTCGGTCATGGCTTCAGCCTTGGGTCTTGAAACTTGGAATGGCGAGCGCGGCGGCGCGAACCGCATCCGGGGATACGGCGATCAGAGTCAGGGTCAGCCGCGCCATCGCGGCGCATGAAATCCGATCACGGCCATGGACGCTGGTTACCGCTCCGCGCTGCGCAGGGCAAGCCGGCTCAGCGGCCGGCGCGCCGTCGCAGTACGGTCCTGGCCTCGGCCAGGGTGACCCCGCCCGACAGCAGCAACAGCACGGGGTAGAGCCCCGCCGCCAGGGCGCAGGTGGCCAGGATGGCCAGCTCCTTGGCCGAGCCTATACCTACGGCCAGGATCGGGGCCTCAAGGGCGGCGCGCCCGTGCGAGATCGCCGCCAGGATCAAGCCCAGGGCCACGCTGGCCGCCAGCACGCGAACAATCTTGCCCCAGGCTGCGGCGCTGGGCGTGTAGTCGCCACGCTTGCGCAGGGTCAGCGCCATCTGCAGCACATTGATCCACGAGGCGGCGCTGGTCGCCGCCGCCAGGCCGGGCACGCCCATGATCGGGAACAGGGCCAGGCCCAGGCCGATGTTCACCGCCACCGAGATCAGGGCGAACCGCATCGGGCCCTTGGTGTCGCCCCGGGCGAAGAAGGCCGGCGACAGGATGCGCGCCAGCACAAAGGCCGGGGTGCCCCAGCCGTAGTGCAGCAGGGCGTTGGCCGTCTGGCGCGCGTCGAACACCGTGAACTCGCCCCGAGTGAACAGGCCGTCGATCAGGAAGAACGGAATGCTGAACAGGGCCACGGCGGCCGGCAGGGTCAGGGCCAGGGCGAAGACGATGGCCTGGTCCATGGCGCCTTGCGCCTCGGCGCGGTCCTCGGCGGCCACGGCCCGCGACAGGCGCGGCAGCAGGGCTACGCCGATGGCCACGCCCACCAGGCCCAGCGGCAGCTGGTACAGGCGGTCGGCATAGGCCAGCCAGGTCCGCGCGCCGTTCACATGACTGGCCAGCACGCCCGAGATGGTGATGTTGATCTGGCTGGCGCTGGCGGCGATGGCGCCGGGGATGGCCAGGGCGATCAGGCCCCTGATCTCCGGCGTCAGGCGCGGCAGCCGCCAGCGGATCGTGGCTCCGGCCTTGCGCACGGCCCAGACCAATAGCCCGACCTGAGCCAGTCCCGCCGCGAAGATGCCCCACGAGGCGGCGACGGCCGCGTCATGGGCGTTGCGGGTCGGGATCACCGCGATCAGCGTCACGACATTGAGCAGGATCGGGGCTGCAGCCGAGACGATGAACTTGCCCCGCGCGTTCAGCACCCCTGACAGCAGGGCCACGATCGCCATGCAAGGCAGATAGGGCATGGTGATCTGGGTCAGGATCACCGCCAGCTTGTACTTGTCGGTTCCAAAGCCAAAACCCGGGCTGATCACCATCATCAGCCACGGCATGGTCGCCTGGGCGATCAGGGTCAGGCCCACCGTGAAGGCGGCGATGGTGGCCATGGCGTCGGCGGCCAGCTTGTCGGCCACCTCGGGTCCGTCCCGGTCCAGGGTCTTGGAATACGCCGGCACAAAGGCCGCCGCGAAGGCCCCCTCGGCGAAGATCCGCCGGAACAGGTTGGGGAACATCTGGGCGGTGTTGAAGGCGTCGGCCGCGAAATTGGCGCTGGCCCCCAAGAAGTACGAGATCACCAGATCGCGTACGAAGCCCATCAGCCGACTGACCAGGGTCAGGCCCGAATAGATCGCCGAGGACCGGATCATGCCGGGGGCTTTTTTCGGGGCGGAGGCGGGCGGCGCGGTGTCGGTCACGCCCGGCTTCTGGGCGTTCGGCAGGGGGGCGTCAAGGCCCCCCTAGGCCCCGCGACCGGCCCCGTCCTGAGCCGTCGGACGCGCCTGATCTAGGCCGCCGCCCGTGTTTCGGCGCTTACAATCCGCAGCTCGCCCATGCGCTGGGCCAATCGCGAGGCTTCCTGCGCCAGGGTGTGGCTGGCGGCGGTGGTCTCCTCGACCATGGCCGCGTTCTGCTGCGTCACCTGATCCATCTGGTTCATGGTCGTGTTGACCTCGGACAAGCCGCGGGCCTGTTCCTGGGTCGACGAGGCCATGGCGGCGACCAGGCTGTCGATCTCGTCGACCTCGTGAGCGATGGCGCGCAGCGCTTCGCCCGCCTTGCCGACATACTCAACACCCTGACCCACCTCGGCGGTGCTGGCGCTGATGAGGGTCTTGATCTCCTTGGCGGCGTCGGCCGAGCGCTGGGCCAGGGCGCGCACTTCCTGGGCGACGACCGCAAAGCCGCGACCGGCCTCGCCCGCTCGGGCGGCTTCGACCCCGGCGTTCAGCGCCAGAAGGTTTGTCTGGAAGGCGATCTCGTCGATCACGCCGATGATCTGGCCGATCTGGCTGGACGACTTCTCGATCGCGCCCATCGCCTCGACGGCCTGGCTGACGATCGAGCCGGAGGCGTCGGCGGCGCAGCGCGCGCGCTCCACCACCTTGCGGGCGCGCGCCGCGCCGTCGGCCGTCTGGCGCACCGTGCTGGTGATCTCGTCCAGCGCCGCCACGGCTTCTTCCAGGCTGGCGGCCTGCCGTTCGGTCCGGGTGGCCAGCTCATCGGCCGCCTCGGAAATCTCGGCCGTGCCGCCATGGATCGCCTGCGTCGCGTCGAGCGAGGCCGCAATGACGCCCGACAGCTTCTCGATGGCGGTGTTGAAATCGAGGCGCAGGGCTTCGTACCCAGCGGGGAACGGGCGATCCAGTCGGCAGGTCAGGTCACCGGTCGACATGCGGCCGAGCGCTCCGGCCAGGCTCTCGACGACCGCCTTTTGCGTGGCCTCAGCCTCCGCGCGCCGGCGATCGCTTTCGCGACGTTCGATCTCCAGCGCGTCGCGCACGTCGGCGGCTTCCAGTTCTTTGCGTCGCGCCTCGACGGTTTCGTGGAAGACGCGCAGCGCATCGGTCATCTGGCCGATCTCGTCCTCACTCTTTTTCTTAGGCAGAACAACGTCGAGATCGCCGGCTGACAGCCGGCGCAGACACCGGGTGATTTCGACCAGCGGCGCGACCAGGCCCCGGCGGGCGGCGAACATCAAGACCGCTGCGAAGGCGGCCGCCAGCAATAGAAGCCCCGCCATGATCGCCTGACCAATGACGCCAAGCGATTTGGCCAGGTCCGCGTCGTGCGATGCGGCGGCCTCGATCTCGGTCGACGCCGCCTCCATCTTGTCCTCCAGGGCCGAGAACTGCTCGCCAAATCCCGCCAACTTGGCGTGCGAACCCGCTGGATCTGTGTCGGCGGTTCTGACGATTTCCTCGGCCGCGGTGATGTAGGCGTTAAGCGGCGCCTCGACCGCTTTCAGAGCGGCCTGGATTCTGGGATTCTCGGCCAACTTGCCGCTCTGCGCGATATCGCCCCGGAACGCCTGGGTGTGTTCGACGAGGTCTGCGCGGACCGCCTTGAGGTCGACGCTCAGCGTGGGGTCACTGGACATGATCGCGCCCATGACATCCGCGCGCAGGGCGTCGTGCATCATGTCAGCGTGCATGTGCAGTTGAAGGATCTTGGCCGAATCTTCAGCCCGGATCAGCGCGGAGCCGAGGCTCCAAGCCACCCAAAGTCCCGCGCCGGCCGTCGCCGCGCACAGAAGCGCCGCGCCAGCGGCGGCCCCCATGACCTTCTGACCTAAGGACGCCATACCGTTCTCTCCCACAGGCCCAAATCGGGGAGAGGATGCTCCATGACCAGTCTAGCGATCCTTAACCATGCTGTTCTCGCGTGGGTGGCATAGTGTCGCAGGTCGGCTGACTAGGCTGCGGTAAAAGTCTAGAGCCTTCGGCTACTTAAGGACTCTTACGCCTAGCGCGGGATCTCGGCGGTTTTCACTAGGGCCACCTGACGGTAAACGGCGGCGATCTCGAAATAGCGGCCGAAGGCGGCGTGGAACTGATCGACAGCCTGCTTCACGCCCGGCCCGCCGATCTCGCTGATGTCGTGCCAGTAGTCGTCCAGCACCATCATGCCGCCCACGCTGAGCAGGCTGGCGCAGAAGCACAGGTCGATCAGCACCGCCAGCGCCGTATGGCTGCCATCGACATAGATCAGGTCGAACTGCTCGCCCCGCTCCAGCATCTGCGGCAGGACGTAGGTCGAAAAGCCCTTGTGGGTCGAAAGGCTCTTAAAGCCGCACTTTTCCATGTTGCGCCGGAAGCGCGGTTCGACGGCGTGGTACTTCTCTTCGGGGTTCAGAGCCTCATCGAACCACGGATCGATGACCGTAACCGCCAGGCGGTCCGGCAGCAGCCAGTCCATGAAGGCCAGGTTGCGGCCCTCATAGGCGCCGATCTCCATGTAGCGGATGGCCTCACCCGGCGGCCGCTTGGCTGCGAAGTCGCGCAGCAGCGGCGTGACGAAGGGGATGTTGTTGCTGGCCCAGGTCGAGGTGAACTCGAAGCCCTTGTCGGCGGCGTGGGCGTTGAAGGCCTCGACCACGGCGTGGTCGCGCGGACCGCCCAGCATGGTCTTGGCCAGGTTCGGCGCCAGGCGCGGATTGACCTTGGTCAGCGAACGCAGCTTCGAGAGGCCGCCGCGATGGGTGACCGTCTCGGCGTCGAAGTGCATGTCGGCGGTCATGGTTCCCGGCTCCTCCATCGGTTGCGAGGGAGACTAGGGCCAAGGTCTTAAGGAAGGGTCAGGCCGTGACGATCTGACCGTCCTGCACGGCGATGGGCCAAGGCGTCAGGCGGGCGCTGGTCGGACAGGGCCCCGCTACGCAGCCGCCGTCCTCGATGCGAAACAGGGCCGCATGGCCGGCGCACAGGATCAGGTCGTTGTCGCGGGTGAGGTAGCGGCCCGCGAAACCGGCCAGGGGCCAGCCGGCGTGCGGGCAACTGTCGACATAGCCGACCAGGGTCTCGCCCTTGCGGACCACAAAGCCGGCGAACATCGCCTCGCCCTCGCGCCAGCGAAAGCCCTTCGACCCGGGCGAGGCGACCTCGTCCAGGGCGCACAGCACGGTCCCCGCCGGCGGGCGGGCGGGATTGTCCTCTGCGTCTCGCAAAGGCCTAGAGCGCGCCGATCGCCACGCGCCAGGGGCGGACCTCGACGCTGTCGAACACCCCGGCGGTGGTGAACGGGTCGTTGTCGGCCTGGGCCTGGGCGGCCGCCAGATTCTCGGCCTCGACGATCAGCAGCGAGCCGATCGGATTGCCGTCATCGCCCAGCAGCGCGCCGGCCAGCTTCAGGCCGGTCGATTGGTTCAGATAGTCGAGGTGGGTGGGACGCGTGGCCAGGCGGGTGTCCAGCGCGCCGGGCTTATCCTTGCAGATGATGGCGAAGAGAGCCATGCGGGCGGGTCCTTTTGATCAGGCTTCGGGTTTCAGGGGGCGCGAGAGCAGGCCGGCGATCGCGGCGTCGACCGCGACCTCGCCCGCCAGGATGGCCGCGACGGCCTCGCAGATCGGCGCCTCGACGCCGACCTTGCGCGCCAGGGCGCGCACGGCGGGGGCCGAGGCCACGCCTTCGGCCACCGAGACCTTGCCGGCCAGCGCCTGCTCCAGGCTCAGGCCCTGGCCCAGCGCCAGGCCCACGCTCATATTGCGCGACTGGGCGCTGGAGCAGGTCAGCACCAGATCGCCCAGGCCGCAGAGGCCGGCCACAGTCTCCGGACGCGCGCCCAGCGCTACGGCCAGGCGGGTCAGCTCGGCGAAGCCGCGGGTGATCACTGTGGCGTGGGCGTTGCGGCCCAGGCCCTTGCCCTCGACGATGCCGCAGGCGATGGCCAGCACATTCTTCACCGCCCCGCCGGCCTCAGCGCCGATCAGGTCATTGGCCGTATAGGGGCGGAAGGTCGGGATGGCGATGGCCTCGGCGATGGCGCGGCCCAGGGCCTCGTCTTCGCAGGCCAGGGTGACGGCGGCGGGCAGGTTGCGGGCGACCTCGCCGGCGAAGCTGGGCCCCGACAGCACGGCGATTGGCGCGCCCGGCAGGGCTTCGGCCGCCACCTCGGTCATCAGCTTCAACGAGCCCTGCTCGACGCCCTTGGAGCACAGCACGACGGGCGCGCCCGCCTTGCGATGCGGGGCGAAGGCGGTCAGGGCGGCGCGCAGGTGCTGAGCGGGGGCGACGGCCAGGATCAGGTCGCAGTCCGTCAGGTCCGCCAGGCCCGCGACGGCCTTGATCCCCGGCTCCAGCGCTATGCCGGGCAGGAACACGGCGTTCTCGTGCGCCGCATTGATCGAGGCCACGACCTCGGGCTCGCGCGCCTGCAGCGTCACCGCCAGACCCGCCCGCGCCGCCACCTGCGCCAGGGCCGTGCCCCAGGCGCCGGCGCCGATCACGCCAACCGTCTCAAAGGTCATGGGCTTGAACGTCATGCCTTGGCTCCCTTGCGTCCATAGGCGTTGGCGGGATTGGCCAGCGCCGCGGCCTCGTCCAGCGGCCAGCGCGGACGGGCGACGGCGTCGAGGTCATCGAAGATGCCCAGGGCCAGCCGCTCGGCGCCCGCCAGGGCGATCATCGCGGCGTTGTCGGTGCAGTAGGCCAGCGGCGGAGCGGCGAAGGAAAAGCCGTTCTTCTCGCAGTCGGCCAGCAGGGCCGCCCGCACCGCGCCATTGGCCGCCACGCCGCCGGCGACGACGAAGCGCAGGTCGTCCTGGCCGTGGTCTTCTTTGTAGAGCTTCATCGCCCGATCCACCCGCTCCGACAGCTGGCGCGCGATGGCGGCCTGGACTCCGGCGGCCAGATCGCGGCGCTCGTCGTCCGTGGTCAGGGTCTCGGCGATCCGCGCCGCCGCCGTCTTCAGGCCCGAGAAGGAAAAGTCGCAGTCCTTGCGGCCCAGCAGGGCGCGGGGCAGGGGGTAACGGGTCGGATCGCCGCCCGCGGCCAGCTTCTCCAGCGCCGGGCCACCGGGATAGGGCAGGCCGAGACTCTTGGCGATCTTGTCAAAGGCCTCGCCGGCCGCGTCGTCGATCGTGGTGCCTAGGCGACGGCAGGCGCCGACGCCCGAGACCTCCAGCAGCTGGCAATGGCCGCCGGAGACCAGCAGCAGCAGGAACGGATAGGCGATGTCCGCGCCCAGACGCGCCGAGACGGCGTGGCCTTCGAGGTGGTTCACCGCCACCAGCGGCACGCCGCGCGCCAGGGCCACGGCCTTGCCGAACGCCAACCCCACCATGACCCCGCCCACGAGGCCAGGCCCCGCCGTGGCGGCGACCCCGTCCAGTTCCCCGAACCCGACGCCGGCCACGCGAACAGCCTCGGCGGCGATGGCGTCGATCGACTCGACGTGGGCCCGGGCGGCGATCTCGGGCACGACGCCGCCGAACGGCGCATGCTTTTCGAACTGGGTGCCGATCACCGACGACAGCACCGTCACCGTCCCGTCCGCCGCGCGGCGCACGACCGAGGCCGCGGTTTCATCGCAGCTGGTCTCAAGGCCGAGGATAAGGAGGTCGGATTGCTTAGGGGATGTCATCAGGTTGCGGGCTTTCCGCCGCTCCTGTAGCAGCGAAGAACAAAATTCGTCTCCGCAGGTAACGTTCAGACCGTGTCCCGGCAACCTCCCATCCGCATCGGCGCGCGCGGCTCCAAGCTGTCCCTGGCGCAATCGGGCCTCATGCAGGCGCGGATCGCCCGTGCGCTCGGCGTTCCCGCCGGGGCCAGCCGGGAAGAGATCGAGGCGGCCGCGCCGTTGATCCCGATCGTCACCAGCGGCGATCGCATCCAGGATCGCCGCCTGATGGAGATCGGCGGCAAGGGCCTCTTCACCAAGGAGATCGAAGAGGCTTTGCTGGACGGCCGCATCGACTGCGCCGTCCATTCGCTGAAGGACATGCCGGCCGACCTGCCGCCGGGCCTCGTCCTGGCCGCCACGCCCGAGCGGGAGGACGCGCGCGACGCCTTCATCAGCCACATCTGCCAGCGCCTCGAAGACCTGCCCAAGGGGGCGCGCCTGGGCACCGCGTCCTTGCGCCGCCAGGCCCAGGCTCTGCATGTGCGCCCCGACCTTGAGATCGTCATGCTGCGCGGCAATGTCGATACGCGCCTGGCCAAGCTGGAGCGTGGCGAGGCCGACGCCATCCTGCTGGCCCAGTCGGGCCTGAACCGCCTGGGCCTTGGCCACCTGACCAAGAGCTGGCTCGATCCCGACGCCTGTCCGCCGGCGCCGGGCCAGGGCGCCCTCGTCATCGAGACCCGCGCCGAGGATGTCGGCGCGCCGTGGCTGGACGCGGTCCGCTGCCGGGAGACGACGATCGCCGTGGCCGCCGAGCGCGGCGCTCTGCTGGCCTTGGAGGGTTCGTGCCGCACCGCCATCGGCGCGCGCGCGATCCTGGACGGGGCGCGACTTTCGATGATCGTCGAGGCCTTGACCCCCGACGGCGCCCAACGGTTCCGGCGCGAAGGCGAAATCGTCCTGACCGGCGCTGACGATGCCGGCGAAGCCCGCGCGTTTGGCTTGACGCTGGGAGCCGAGGTTCGCGCGGCCGGCGGCGACGCCATCGTCCTGCCGGAATAGAGCCTTGGAACAGGGCGCGCCGGTCTGGATCACCCGCGCCCAGCCTGGCGCTGCGGCGACGGCGCAAAGGGTGGCTGCGCTGGGCTTCTCGCCGATCGTCGACCCGCTCCTCTCCGTTGAGCCGATCGCTGCGACGATCGATCTGTCAGGCGTCGCGGCCCTGGCCTTCACCAGCGTCAACGGCGTCGAGGGCTTCGCCCGCTGCTGCGCCCGGCGCGACCTGCCGGTCTTCACGGTGGGCGCCGCCACGGCCAAGGCTGCGCAAGACGCGGGATTTCTCCTGACCCGCAGCGCTGACGGCGATGTCGAGGCGCTGGAGCAGTTGATCGCCGACGCCCGTCCAGGGGTGGTGCTGTGGGCGGGCGCCCAGGCGCCGGCCGGCGACCTTGTCTCCGGCCTGCGTGCGCGCGGCCTGGAGGCGCGCGGCGAGGCGGTTTACGCCACCGTCGAGCGCGCACCGTCAGCCGCCACCTTGTCGCTGTTCGATGCGCCGCTCACCGTGCTGGTCCATTCCCCCCGCGCGGCGCGCGCCCTGGCGGGCGTCATGACAGGCCGCGCCCACGCCCACCTGCGCCTCCTGTGTCTGTCCGCCGCCGTCGCCGCGCCGCTCGCTGAGGTGAACGAACCGCGTTCTGTGGCGTTCGCGCCGCGCCCGGAAGAATCCGCGCTGCTCCAACTGCTCGACGGTTGAGCGCGGCGTTGCGCGACGCGGCGGGGTGGGGCACGAATGGGCCATGAACGCCGATGCCGATCCCGTTGAAATCGCCGCGCCCAGCGATCCGGCGCTCTATGCCCGTCGTCGGGTGATGGGGCCGGGGGTGTGGGCCTGGCTTCTGCTCTGCCTCGTCTGCGTTGGCTTGGGGGCCGGCGTCGCCCGCTTCGGGCCATCCTGGTTCGCCGCCAAGCCGGCCCCGCCCGAGGGGGCCGTGTCGGCCACGCCCAGCCCAAGCCCGATCGCCGAGCGGGTGGCGGCGGGCGCGGCCCTCCCACTGGAGAGCCGTGAGCCGGTGGCCGCAGCGCCCGCGCTGGCCGATGTCGAGCGGCTCAATGGCCGAATCACCGCTTTGGAAGCCAGCCAGAAGACCGTGGCCGACGCCGCCGTCGCCGCGCTCGCGGTCGCGACCCTCGCCGATGCGGCGGGAACCTCACGTCCGTTCGGTCCGGAGCTGCTGGGCCTGGAGCGGGTCTTGCCGGGCTCGCCCGACCTGCGCGCCCTTGAGCCGCTGTCGCGCACGGGCGCGCCGACCCGCGCGGGTCTCGCCACCCAGTTCGGCAATCTGGCCGGCCGCGCCGCCAGCGCCGCGCGCAATCCCGGCTTGGACGCCGACCTCTTCTCGCGACTCCGCTACGCCCTCTCCAGCATCGTCTCGATCCGCTATGTGGGCTCGACCAAGGGCTCGACGCCTGACGCCATGCTCGCCCGCGCCCAAGCCCTTCTGGACGAAGGCGACGTCGAGGGCGCGGTCGCCGCGCTCGATCCGCTGAACGACTCCTCGCGTGAGGTGCTCGCGCCGTGGTTCGTCGCCGCCAATCGACGGATCGAGATCGACCGCCACGTGTCGGCCGTCCGCGCCGACGCCCTGGCCGAACTGGCGCGGGTCTCGCGCGCCTCCGCGCCGGTCGCGCCATGACCCGGGTCGCCTTCTCTCTCTTCCTGGTCGCCGTCGTCGCTGTCAGCGTTCTGGCCCTGACCGGCGAGCCGGGCCGCGCCTCGATGGAGTGGATGGGCTGGCGGGTCGAGATGACCGCCGCCGCCGCCGCGCTTCTGACCCTGTTCTCGGCGCTGATGTTCACCTTGCTGTGGCGCGGCGTCATCTGGATCGTCGAGGCGCCCCGCCGCGCGGCGCGGGCCCGGGCCGAGGCCAAGCGCAAGCAGGCCATCGAAGCCCTCTCACGGGGCTTTCTGGCCGTGGCGGCCGGCGACGGCTCCGAGGCCCGCCGTCTGGCGCAGAAGTCGTCGGAGCTGGCCGAGGACGCGCCGGCCCTGGTCCGCGTGCTGGCCGCCCAGGCGGCCGAGGCCGCCGGCGATCGCGGCGCGGCCAAGAGCGCTTACAACGCCATGCTCGGCTTTCCCGAGATGCGCCTCGCCGGTCTGCGCGGGTTGATGCTCGCCGCCCAGGCCGAGGGCGACCGGCAGGCGGCGATCCGCCACGCCGAAACGGCCTATGGCCTGGCGCGGACCGCGCGCTGGGCTTGGCGCGCCCTTCTGGAGGCCCGCCTCGAAGCGGGCGACTGGGCCGCCGCCCTGGAGCTTGTCCGAGGCGCGCTTGAGCGCAAGATCGTCTCGCCGGTCGTCGCCGAGCGCAGCCGCGCGGCCCTTCTGGCCGCCTCGGCCGCCAGCCTCGTCAATGCGCATGACCCCAAGACCCGCGCCCAGGCGCTGGATTTCGCCACCCAATCGGTGAAGCTCAAGCCCGACTTCGCGCCGGGCGTCGTCATGGCCGCGCGCCTGCTGGCCGAAGATGGCAAGACCTCCAAGGCCAGCGGCCTGATCGAGACCGCCTGGAAGGCCGAGCCTCATCCGGCGCTGTGGCTGGCCTATCGCGACTTGAAGACCAACGAGACGCCCAAGGCCCGCGCCCAGCGCCTGGCCGCGCTAGCCGCCCTGAAGCCCGAGGCGCGGGAAAGCCGGCTGCTGCGCGTGGAAAGCGCGCTGATCGGCGGCGATCCGGTCGCCGCCCGCGCCGCCGCCCGCCTTCTGGACCAGGAGGCTCCGACGGCGCGCTTCGCCGGCCTCATGGCGCGGGTGGCCGCCGCCAATGGCGATGCGGACGAGGCCCGCGCCTGGATCGCGCGCGGCGTGGCCGCGCCCCAGGAGCCGGACTGGTCGGATCTGGATCCCGAAGGCCTGGCCTTCGCCTACCAGCGCGACGACTGGGCCCGGCTGGCGGTCAGCTACGCCGAGACGGGTCAGCTGATCCACCCCCGCCACGAGCGGCGCGAGCGGACCATGAACGATCTGCCGGAACTGCCTTCGGCCTACGCGGAGTCGACGCCGTTCATCCGCGCGGCCGAGACCGGCGGCGCCCTGCTGCCCATTCCCGACGACCCCGGCGTGTTCGACGCGCCACCCGTTCCGGAGCCTCCGGAAGCCGGTCCGGCGCCCCGTCGCAATTCTGGTGCAAGACGGCGCTTGGCAAGTGGCTCGCGCGCCGCTAAATAGGCGCTCCCTTCGCTTTGAAGCGCCCGCTTCGGAGCCCGTGGGCCGCCTTAGCTCAGCCGGTAGAGCGGCGCATTCGTAATGCGTAGGTCAGGTGTTCGAGTCACCTAGGCGGCACCACTTCTTTTATCTGACATCATTAGTTGATCAGGCCTCCGGGTCTCTGATCGCGTTTGGGCGGCCTTACCCCGCCTTAGCCCCGCTTGAGCGCGCAACGAAAAGGCCCGGTGTTTCCACCGGGCCTTCCGTCGTTCAGGGCTGAGGCTGGGCTTACGCCGCCGCCTTGGCCTTGGCGCCGAAGCGGCCGTAGAAGGTCTCGCCCTTCTCGGCCATCTCGCGCAGCAGCGCGGGCGGCGTGAAGCGCTTGCCGTACTTCTGGGCCAGGGCGTCGCAGGCCTCGACGAAGGCCTTGGCGCCGACGCTGTCGATCAGGCTGATCGGACCGCCGGTCCAGGGCGCGAAGCCCCAGCCCAGGATCGCGCCGACATCGGCTTCGCGCGGATCGGTGATCACGCCTTCCTCGAAGCAGCGGGCGGCTTCGACGGCCTGACGGTAAAGCAGGCGGGTGCGGATCTCCTGGATCAGCGCCTGGTCGGCTTCGGCGATCGTCACCGGCGCCAGCTCCGACAGGCCCTTCCACAGGGTCTTGGGGCCGTTCTCCGGATAGTCGTAGAAGCCCTTGCCGTTCTTGCGGCCAAAGCGCTGCAGCTCGACGACCATCTTTTCGATGACCGGGGCGAACGGACGGTCCTCGAACTTGTCGCCGAGGTCCTTCTTGGTCTGCTGGGTGACCTTGTAGCCAAGGTCCAGAGCCACATCGTCGTTCATTTCCAGCGGACCGCGCGGCATGCCCGTGGCGCGGCCGACATTGTCGATGATGGCCGGGGCGATGCCGTCGGCCAGCATCTCGAGGCCTTCCTGCACGAAGGTGCCGAAGCAGCGCGAGGTGTAGAACCCACGGCTGTCGTTGACGACGATCGGCGTCTTCTTGATCTTCAGGACGTAATCGATCGACTTGGCCAGGGCCTCGTCGGACGTTTCCTCGCCCATGATGATCTCGACCAGGCCCATCTTGTCGACCGGCGAGAAGAAGTGGATGCCGATGAAGTTCTTCGGACGCACGCTGGCCTTGGCCAGGCCCGTGATCGGCAGGGTCGAGGTGTTGGAGCCGAAGATGGCGTCGTCGGCCAGCTGCGCCTCGGCCTTCTGGGTGACGTCGGCCTTGATCTCGCGGCTCTCGAACACGGCCTCGATGACGAGGTCGCTGCCCTTGACGTGGGCGTAGTCGGTGGTCGGGGTGATCAGGGCCAGGACCGCGTCGGCTTTGTCCTGGGTCATCTTGCCGCGCGAGACCGCCTTCTTCAGCAGGTTCTCGGCATAGCCCTTGCCCTTCTCAGCGGCTTCTTGGCTCTGGTCGATCAGCACGGTCTCGATGCCGGCCATGGCTTGGACATAGGCGATGCCCGCGCCCATCATGCCCGCGCCCAGAACGGCGACCTTCTTGGCTTCCGACGGTGGCACGTTGGCCGGACGGCCCGAACCCTTGCCCAGTTCCTGCAAGGACAGGAACAGGGTGCGGATCATGCCCTTGGCCTGCGGCGACATCATCGTCTTGAGGAAGTAGCGGGTCTCGATGCGGATGGCCGCGTCGAACGGCACCTGCGTGCCTTCATAGACCGCCTTCAGGATATTCAGCTGGGCGGGATAGTTGCCATAGGTCTGCTTACGCAGCATGGCGTTGCCCATGATAAACACCTGACCGCCGGTCGGGGTGTAGGGACCGCCGCCGGGCAGCTTGAAGTCCTTCTTGTCCCACGGCGCGACGGGGTCGCCCTTGGTCTTGACCCAGGTCTTGGCGGCTTCGACGACCTGGTCGGCCGGCACGACTTCATGCACGACCTTGTTGGCCAGGGCCTCGGCCGGCTTCATCGACTTGCCTTCCAGCAGGTACGGCGCAGCGGCCATCACGCCCATCAGGCGCGGCAGACGCTGGGTGCCGCCGGCGCCCGGCAGCAGGCCAACCTTGGCTTCCGGCAGGGCCAGCTGGATCTTCGGATGGTCGGCGACCACGCGATAGTGGCAGGCGAGCGCGATCTCGAGACCGCCGCCCATGGCTAGGCCGTTGATCGCGGCGGCCACCGGCTTGCCGCAGGTTTCCAGGGCGCGGAAGGCCTTGTTCAGCGCAAAGCCGGCGTCGAAGGCCGCCTTCAGCGCCGCTTCACCGCCCGCCGCGCCGCCGCCCAGACCGCCGTTGCCGCCCAGTTCGCCCAGGTCGGCGCCGGCGCAGAAGCCCGTCGTCTTGCCCGAGGTGATGACGACGCCCTTGATCTCGGCGTCGGCCTTGATGCGCTCGACGATCTCGCCGATTTCCTTGATGACCGACGCGGTCAGGGTGTTCATCGAACGGCCGGGCACGTCGAAGGTGACGAGGGCCACGCCGTCGGAGTCGACCTCGATCTTGAAGTTTTCCATGGGGATTCTTCCTCAGAATTCGATGTCATCCCGGCCGTAGCGCAGCGTAGAGCCGGGACCGCCGGAAGCCTGAGCTTTCCGAGGTCCCGGATCGGCCCTTCGGGCCGTCCGGGATGACAGGTTAAATCAGACGCGTTCGATGACCGTGGCGGTGCCCATGCCGGCGCCGACGCACAGGGTGATCAGGGCGGTTTCCTTATCCGAGCGCTCAAGCTCGTCGAGGACGGTGCCCAGGATCATCGCGCCGGTGGCGCCCAGCGGGTGGCCCATGGCGATGGCGCCGCCGTTCACGTTCATCTTGTCGTGCGGGATGTCCAAA
>NCDQ01000241.1 GCA_002280275.1 Caulobacter vibrioides
CCTCGCCGATCTGGGCTTCGTAGTACGACTCCTGGTCCGTGAAGCTCACGACGGCGGCGCGCGCCTTCCCCTCGACCAGCACCTTCACAGTGCCGTCCGGCAGCTTCAGCAGTTGCAGCACGGTGGCCAGCACGCCCACGTCGAAGATGTCGCCCGGCGCCGGATCATCGTCGGCCGAGTTCTTCTGCGTGACGAGCAGGATCTGCTTGTCGCCGCGCATCACCTCCTCGAGCGCGCGCACGGATTTATCGCGCCCCACGAAAAGCGGCACCACCATGTGCGGGAACACAACGATATCCCGCAGCGGCAAAACAGGAAGCGTACGTAGTTCGGACATGTTCTCAATACTCCCGGCCGAGGCCTTGGAAGGCGCCTGGCCACGCGGGCCGCCGTAACATCAGACGATGCGCCTGAGTCGATCGGTCCGTCCGCCCGGGACTGGGCGAATGTTCGTTATTTATGTGGACGTTTTACAACACGGTTCAAGCGCGCTCGCCCAACAGCGGCGACTAGTCGCGCGGCATCGGTCAAGTTGAGCGGCTCATGCCTCACTAGCGCCGAAACCAGCAAGGAAACACCCCGCAACTCGCACAAAGCCGCGCAACGATGGCGTAGCTGTGCTGCGGCGACAGAGCCACCGAAAGGGCGCGGCGCTCACTTTGTCGGTTTTATCCACGAAAAAGGCGCGCCTTCCGAGGACGGCGCGCCCAGTTCGGTCAGAAAGATTCGGTTAGGCCGAGGCCGCCCCGCCCTTCTTCTCAGCGTAGATCAGGAGCGGCTGCGCGCGTCCTTCGACCACTTCGGCGTTGACCACCACTTCCTCGACGCCCTCGTAAGTCGGCAACTCGAACATGGTCTCCAGCAGGATGCCTTCCATGATCGAGCGCAGACCGCGCGCGCCGGTCTTGCGGGCGATGGCCTTCTTGGCGACTTGATGCAGGGCGTCTTCGGTGAAGGTCAGGCCGATGTTCTCCATCTCGAACAGGCGCTGATACTGCTTCACGAAGGCGTTCTTCGGCTCGGTCAGGATCTTGACCAGGGCGACCTCGTCGAGGTCCTCCAGGGTCGCGACCACCGGCAGACGGCCGATGAATTCCGGGATCAGGCCAAAGCGCTGCAGATCGTCGGGTTCAACGTTCCGCAAGATCTCGCCCGTCCGGCGTTCTTCCGGATCGGTCACCTTGGCGCCGAAGCCGATCGACTTGGCCGCACCGCGCGCCGAGATGATCTTCTCGAGGCCGGCGAACGCGCCGCCGCAGATGAACAGGATGTTCGTCGTGTCGACCTGCAGGAATTCCTGCTGCGGATGCTTGCGCCCGCCTTGCGGCGGCACGGAGGCGACGGTGCCCTCCATGATCTTCAACAGCGCCTGCTGCACGCCCTCGCCCGACACGTCGCGGGTGATCGACGGGTTGTCGGACTTGCGGCTGATCTTGTCGATTTCGTCGATGTAGACAATGCCGCGCTGAGCCCGCTCGACATTGTAGTCGGCCGCTTGCAGCAGCTTCAGCACGATGTTCTCGACGTCTTCGCCGACGTAACCGGCTTCGGTCAGCGTGGTGGCGTCGGCCATCGTGAACGGCACGTCGATGATTCGAGCCAGGGTCTGGGCCAACAGCGTCTTACCCGTGCCGGTCGGACCAACCAGCAGGATGTTCGACTTGGCCAGTTCGACGTCGTTGTTCTTCGACGCGTGGTTCAGGCGCTTGTAGTGGTTGTGAACCGCGACCGCGAGGACCTTCTTGGCGTGACCTTGACCGATCACGTAATCGTCCAGGACTTCGCAGATCTCGCGAGGCGTCGGGACGCCATCCTTGGATTTCACGAAGGCGATCTTGTGCTCTTCGCGGATAATGTCCATGCAGAGCTCGACGCATTCATCACAAATGAACACCGTCGGTCCCGCGATGAGCTTGCGCACCTCGTGTTGGCTCTTTCCGCAGAAAGAACAGTACAGGGTGCTCTTCGTGTCGCCGCTCGCGGCTTTCGTCATGATCGCTTCTCACACTATGGCGACGACGGCTTACACCGAGACGCCCCTTCCGAGCGCATACGCCGCCACCGAAGCAAGCAGAATACACGCCGGGAGTTGTCTAATCCTTGACATTCCCCGATCCGCGCACGGTTCACAAGCCTCGCTAGGCCCTTTCGGCCTTGAAACGCGTAAACCCGCCAGATCGTGTCATGGCTTGGTCATCTAAATTGGGCGATTGGCGTCCTAGCGCAAGCGCCGAGCGCCAAGACCCTTACAGCGCAACCGGTAACGCCGTATTACGAAGGTTGGATTCGTCAGGGTGGCGGCGCGCCGATCGCGCTCGCATGGAAGTTGAATGGCTAAGCGTTCTTGGATGGCCAAAGGATTGAGCGCGTCGCGTCCAATGACGGGCGAAATGGGGCATGAGCCGCTGCTGGTGGCTTTCGATTTCGACGGCACCCTGACCGTGAAGGACAGCTTCAACGCGTTCCTGAAGTGGCGCGCGGGGCCACGCTGGGCCCTTGGCGTGATGCGCCTGACCCCCTCACTGATCGCCTATGTGTTCGATCGGAACCGGGGCAAACTGAAGGCCGCTGCGGTTCGTCAGTTTCTCAAGGGCGCGACTGTCGCCCAGATCGAGAATGACGCCCGCGCCTTCGCCGAAGCGTTCGCACCCTCTCTGCTGCGGCCTGACGCTGTGGCGGTTTGGCGCAGCTGGCGCGCCAAGGGCGCCAAGATGGTCATCGTCACCGCCTCCCCCGACCTGATCGTAGCGCCGTTCGCGCGCGGCCTTGGCGCGGACATGCTGATCGGCACGCGCTTGAGGTGCTCGGACGACGGTCGCATCCTCGGCGGCCTCGATGGGAACAACTGCCGGGCCAAGGAGAAGGTCCTGCGCCTGCGCGAGGCCTTCGGCCCCGACGTCCGACTGACGGCGGCTTATGGCGACACCTCGGGCGACACCGAGATGCTGGCGATCGCCGATGAGAAGGGCTACCGCGTGTTCCGGGGCAAGCCTGCATAAGCTTGGCGCGTCCGCAGCTTGGCGCGTCCGCGAATATCGCAACAAAAAAGCCGCCGACCCGGAAGTCGGCGGCTTTTTCGTTTGCTGGGACGGCTTACTCGGCGCCCGCCTCCGCAGCGTCACGCGAGTCGTAGACGTGATCGACCAGGCCCCAGGCCTTGGCCTCGTCGGCGCTCATGAAGTGGTCGCGGTCCAGCGTGCGCTCGACCTCTTCATAGGTGCGGCCGCAGTGCTTGACGTAGATTTCGTTCAGGCGGCGCTTGGTCTTGATGATGTCTTCGGCGTGACGCTCGATGTCCGAGGCCTGGCCACGGAAGCCGCCCGACGGCTGGTGCACCATGATCCGGGCGTTCGGCAGCGAGATGCGTTGACCGGCGGCGCCGGCCGCCAGCAGCAGCGACCCCATCGAGGCGGCCATGCCCATGCACACGGTCGAGACCGGGCTCTTGATGTACTGCATGGTGTCGTAGATCGCGAGACCCGCCGTCACCACACCACCCGGCGAGTTGATGTACATGGCGATCTCCTTCTTCGGGTTCTCGGACTCGAGGAAGAGCAGCTGAGCGCAGATCAGGCTGGCCATGCCGTCCTCGACCGGGCCGGTCAGGAAGATGATCCGTTCCTTCAGCAGGCGAGAGAAGATGTCGAACGCGCGCTCGCCACGGCTGGTCTGTTCGACCACCATCGGCACCAGGTTCATCGCCGTCGAAACCGGATCGTACATCATGGGGATCACCCTTTTTGTGTGTGCTGGCGGCGCGAAAGCGAATCAGCCCCCGCGCAGCGTCGCCCACGCATATCGCGTTCCCCTTAACAGGTTGCAAGGAGCGCTCACCAAGGACCGAAATGAAAAAGGCGCGGCCCTCGCGAGCCGCGCCCTGTTCAAGTCCAGCCTCAGCGAGCCTTAGCCGCCGTAGCCTTCCGGCAGGTCGTCTTCTTCGAGGAGTTCGTCCTTGGAGACTTCCTTTTCCTCGATCTTAGCCTTGCCGAAGATCAGGTCGACGACCTTGTCTTCATAGATCGGGGCGCGCAGGGCGGCCTGCAGGTCGGCGCGCTGGCGGTACATGTCGAACACTTGCTGGGCCTGAGCGCCGTACTGGCGGGCTTCGCGCATGATCGCGTCGGTCAGTTCCTGGTCGGTGACGACCACGTCGTTCTTGCGGCCGATCTCGGCAAGCACCAGACCCAGGCGCACGCGGCGCTCGGCGATCTTCTTGTACTCGTCCTTCAGCTG
>NCDQ01000242.1 GCA_002280275.1 Caulobacter vibrioides
CCGTTCAGGCAGGATTCGATCCAGAGAGATTTCGCTGATCATTCGTCCCTCGACCGAGATGATCCCGCGGACAAAGCTGCGGACGGCGTCACAGGCGACGTCGGGCGTCGGCTGGATCATGTCGTCGTTGATCGACAGGATGTCGGACACCGCGTCGACCAGAAGGCCAACGGTGCGATCACCCGCCTTCACGACGATGAAAACACTGCGGACGGTCGGTTCGATCACCGGCATGCCCAGACGGCAGGCCAGATCCATGATCGGCAAGACCGCGCCGCGCAGATTGATGACGCCACGCATGTAGTTCGGCGACTGAGGCAGCGTGGTCGCGGGGCTCCAGCCCCGGATCTCGCGCACAGCCATGATGTCGACGCAGTACTCCTGCTCGCCCACGCGGAAGGAGATCAGTTCGCGGCGATCGGCGCTGGTGGCGGTGGCATGATCTGTCATGACTTACTCCGCGGCGATGAGGCTGGGCTCAGGGGGACGCGGCGCGCCACCCTCGCGACGGCGCAGGTTGATCGTAGCGTCGACGTCCAGGATGAGGGCCACGCGGCCATCGCCCAGGATCGTCGCGGCGGCCACGCCTTCGACCTGCTGGTAGTTCTGTTCGAGCGACTTGATGACCACCTGGCGCTGGCCATGGATGGCGTCGGCCACCAGAGCGGCGCGCGAGCCGTCTTCGCCCTCGACCAGCAGCACAACGCCGTCGGTCGGATGCGGGCTTTCCTCGCGGTAGCCTAGGGTCAGGCCGACATCGATCAGCGGCACGAAGCTGTCGCGGACGGCCAGCACCGAACCCACCGGGCCCAGCGGACGGACTTCCTCCGGCTTCGGGCGCAGGCTTTCCACGATCGCGGCCAGCGGCACGACCAGGGTTTCGCCGGCGACGTCGACCACCATGCCGTCCAGGACGGCCAGGGTCAGCGGCAGGCTAAGCGTGAAGGTTGAGCCTTGGCCCGGACGCGACGAGATCGAGATCCGGCCGCCCAAGGCCTGGACCGAGCGCTTGACCACGTCCATGCCCACGCCGCGGCCCGACACGTCCGAGATCTTTTCGGCGGTCGAGAAGCCCGGCAGGAAGATCAGGTTGTCGATCTCTTCGTCGGTCAGCTGCAGATCCGGCGCGATCAGGCCCTTCTTGACGGCGATACCGAACACGCGCTCACGGTTGATGCCCTTGCCGTCGTCCGAGACCTCGATGACGATCCGGCCGCTGCGGTGCAGGGCCGCCAGGCGCACGACGCCTTCAGGGTTCTTGCCGGCCGCCTTGCGCTCCTCGGGGCTTTCCAGCCCGTGGTCGATGGCGTTGCGCAGCATGTGGGTGATCGGGTCGGACAGACGCTCGATGACGGTCTTGTCGACCTCGGTGTTTTCACCGTCCATCACCAGACGGGCCTGCTTGCCCGTCATGTTGGCGACTTCGCGAACCAGACGCGGCATGCGCTGGAACACCGACTTCACCGGCTGGGCGCGGATGGCCATGACGCTGTCCTGAATCTCGCGCGTCAGCTGCTCCAGCTCGTCGAGACCCATGGCCAGGTTGGAGGACGGGGCGATGCCATACTCGCCGACGCGTTGCGCCAGCATCGCCTGGTTGATGACCAGCTCACCGACGAGATCGATCAGACGGTCGATACGCTCGGGATCGACGCGGATGACCGATTGGCCGGGGCCCGGGACTTCGACAGGGGTGGCCTTGGGCGTCGCGGCGGCGGCGGGCGCTGACGCGGCGGCGGCCGGCTTGACCGCTTCGACGACGGGCGCCGCGTCCGGGACAGGCGCTGCGGCGACAACCGGCGGCGGAGCCGCTTCAACGGGCTCGGGCGCAATCGTTTCGACGGCGGCCACGGGCTCGGAGGGCTCGGTCAGCGCGGCGATGGCCGCTTGAACCGTACCTTCGCCGCGCGTGATCTCCAGGTCGCAGTCACCATCGACGAACTCAAAGACCTCCCGGATGGCGGTCTCGTCCTGCTCGGTCTCGAGGCGAACGCTCCAAGTGACGAAGGCGGCTTCAGGATCAAGGTTCTGCAGAGTCGGAAGGGCGCTGTCGTCGAGCGTCGCCTTGATCGGACCAAGGCGGCTGAGTTCGCGCAGCAGGAGCGCGGTTTCGTTCGCCTTGCGATAAAGGTCCGACTTGGGACGGATCGAGACCGTCCAGACATTCGACGGAACAAGCTCGGCGTCGGCCGCCTGGGCCTCGACAGTGATGGTCTGGGGCACGAAGACGAAACCCAGATCGTCCTCTTCCATCGCATCATCATCCGCCCCGATGACGACGGGCGGCGCTTCCTCGACCACGACGGGCGCAGGGGCGGCCGGCGCCGCGTTCGGGTCGGTCCATTGCTCGAGCTCGGCGGCCATGGCGGCCGAGGCGGCCATGTCGACATCGCCAAGACCGCGCGCGGCGCTGACGTGATCGGCCAGGATGTCCGAGGCGCGAAGCAGGACGGCGGCAAGCTCGACCGTGTTCGGCACCGAACCGGCGCGTACGGCGTCCAGCAAGGTCTCAAAAACGTGGGCGAAGCGCACCAGCGGCTCAAGCCCGAAGGCCCCGGCGCCGCCTTTGATCGAATGGACGGCGCGGAATACGGCGTTGACCGTTTCAAGGTCGCCGCCCCCTTCTTCCATGGCGAGGAGACCGCCTTCGAGGTCGGCGAGAAGTTCCTCGCATTCCTGGAAGAAGGTGACCTTGATGGCCTCTAGCTCGTCCATTCCCGTAAGTCCTAATTCGCGTCTAGTAACGGGTATTCAAAAGCAGGGTCGTGAGTTCGCGACCTGGATCAGGCGGCGACGCGACGAATGGCGTCGACGAGCTTTTCCGGATTGAACGGCTTGACGATCCAGCCCGTCGCGCCGGCTTCACGAGCCCGCTGCTTCTTGGCCGGGTCGCTTTCCGTGGTCAGCACCAGGATCGGGATCGCGCGGTAGTCGTCGTCGACGCGCACCGCCTCGATGAAGCCAAAGCCGTCCAGCTTGGGCATGTTGATGTCGGTGATGATCACATCGGGGCGATGCGCGGACAGGACTTCGAGACCATGCTCGCCGTCCACCGCTTCGACCACATTGAAGCCGGCGCCGGCGAGAGCCATGCGCAGCATGTCCCGCATCGTCCGGGAATCATCGACCGTGAGAACCGTACGCGTCACGATTCAGCTCCTTGGAATTCCGCCGAAAGGAGCGCCCCTGCGGCGCCAAATAGACGGGTGGTTTCGACAAAGGCCTCGGAAGGCCCCTTGATGGAGAAGGGATGGCCGTCCTGGTCCCAAGCCTTGCGGGCGGCCAGCAACACTTGCAGGCACAACCCGCCGAGGCGGCGAACCTGATCGGCTTCGATGATGATCTCGGCGCCGCGACGCTCGAGGAAGGCCGCCTTCAGAGGGGCCGCAGCCTTCAAATCCAGGTTTTCAGGCAGCGAGATCGCGGCGACCATCAGAATTCCTCCCAACCATCGGCGGCGGGGGCCTGGGCGAGCGCCGCCGAACCACTGCTTCGGCCCGGACGGGCGAAGGTGTTCAGACGCGCCTGTTGCTCGGCCACCGGATTGCGCGCCGGGGCGTGTTGACCCGCGTCAGCAACAGCCGGACGGGTGTAGGACGATGAACCACCCCCCACTTGGAAGCGGGCCATCAGACGGACCAGCTCGCCAGTTTCACCCTTCAGCGAGTGCGTCGCGGCGGTCGATTGCTCGACCATGGCGGCGTTCTGCTGGGTGACTTGGTCCATCTGGTTCACGGCGGTGTTCACCTCGTTGAGGCCAGTCGCCTGTTCTGCGGCGGACGCTGCGATCTCGGTGACCAAGGCGTCGATCTCGCCGACCTTCGTGACAATCCGTTGCAGCGCCTCGCCCGTTTGGCCGACCAGGCTCACGCCCTGGCTAACCTGTTGGGTCGAGCTGGAGATCAGGGTCTTGATCTCCTTGGCGGCTTCGGCGGAGCGCTGAGCCAGCGCGCGGACTTCCTGCGCGACCACCGCGAAACCGCGACCGGCTTCGCCCGCGCGGGCGGCCTCGACGCCGGCGTTCAGAGCCAAGAGGTTGGTCTGGAAAGCGATTTCGTCGATGACCCCGATGATCTGGCTGATCTGGCCCGAGCTCTTCTCGATCTCGCCCATGGCGGAGACTGCCTGGTGCACGACCTGGCCGCTATGCGTCGCTTCGCCACGGGTGGTGGACACGACGTCCGAGGCCTGACGGTGGGCGATCTCGTCGGCGCCGGTGCGCAGGCCGTCGGTCGAGGCGGCGATGACCTTCATCGTCTCCTGCAGCGAGCCCATGGCGGCGTTGAAGTCGTCCTTCAGCTTGCGATAGTCGCCGGGGAACTCGGCGGTCACACGGAAGGTCAGGTCCCCCAAGGCCAGCTTTTCCAGGCCCTCGGCCAGGTTCGACACCACCAGGGAGGCTTCCTGGGCGGCGGCGGCGGCGGCGGCTTCCTTGGCGCGGCGTTCGTCGGCCGTGAGGGCGGCCGACTTTTCCTGGTCGGCGCGCAGTTGCTCAAGGTGCAGCTGATTATCGCGGAAGACCTTCAGGGCGGTGACGATGGCGCCCAGCTCGTCGCCGCGCGTCAGCTTCTCGAGATCGATTTTGTTGTCGCCCTTGGAC
>NCDQ01000243.1 GCA_002280275.1 Caulobacter vibrioides
CGTCCGCGTTGACGCCATCTTCGAACCGCTTGGCGGATTCCTGTCATTCGCGGTGACAGACACTGGCCCGGGCGTTCCCGAGGATCGCGCCGATCAGCTGTTCCAACGTTTCTCCCAAGTTGATGCGTCCTCGACCCGCAAACACGGCGGCACCGGTCTTGGCTTGGCGATCTGCAAGGGTCTCGCCGAAGCCATGGGCGGCGACATCGGGGCGCAGAGCAAGGTCGGTGAAGGGTCCTGCTTCTGGTTTACAATTCCAGCTCCCGAACTGGACGTCGCCGCGCCCATCGCCGCTCCGCCACAAGGTCAGATCATGCTGCCCGCCGGCTGCCGAATCCTCGTGGCGGATGACAATCGGATCAACCGCGATCTTGTCCGGGCGATGCTGTCGCCGTTCGACGTCGAACTCACCGAAGTCGTGGACGGACTCGGAGCTGTGGCGGCCGCCAACGCGGCGCCGTTCGACGTCATTCTCATGGATCTTCGGATGCCGGGCCTTGACGGCGCGGGCGCGGCCCGGTGCATCCGCACCGAGGACGGGCCCAACGCCACCATTCCGATCCTCGCCTTCTCGGCGGACGTCGATCAGGCCCAAGCGACGGGTCTGTTCGATGGCATGGTTGGCAAACCCCTGACAGGGGTGAATTTATTGACGGCGATCGCCAAAGCCATGGCTTGGCCGGAGGATCCCCTTGATGACGCAGCCTGAAGCCCGCAAGGGGAGGGTCTTCGTGGCCGAGGATGATCGCGGCGTTCTCGATCTGATCGTCACCCGCCTGACGCTCGCCGGCTACGACACCGCCTATGGTCGAGACGGTTGGGAAGCCGTTCAAGGTATCCAGCAGACGCGCCCGGCCGCCGTCGTGCTGGACATCAACATGCCCAACCTCGACGGGTTCGGCGTTCTGGACGCCTTGCGCAAGAAGCCCCCGCTCGCGCCGATACCGGTCATGGTGTTGACCGCTCGTAACGCCCCAGGCGACGTCCAGCGGGCTATGGCGCTCGGCGCTCGTGATTTTCTGACCAAGCCCTTTGATGACGTCCAACTCCTTGCGCGCATTGCAAGACTGCTGCGGCCAAGGCCACGCGTGGCCGCGCGGACTCCCTCTTCACCACTCCTGATCCTGTAGAGTGCGGGGCAGGGATATTCGGCGATCACGTTTGGCGGAAGAGCTACGTTGTGCGGTTCTAAGCAATCAAAGCTAAAGCTTTTCGATCTAGCCTGTCGGCATGGTCGCCCATCACTCCCCCATAACGCCGCGTGCGATGGAACGTCGGCGAGCCCCGCGCCAGCGAACCTTTCTCGCGGGAAGGTTGGCTTACGGCGATCCCGCCGTGACTATTTCCTGCGGTATCCGCAACCTCAGCCCGGCCGGCGCACGGATCGAGCTTGAAAGCCCTGTCCTGTTGACGCTATCCGTCAGGCTCCTAGTACCCCGTGATGGCGTCGCCCATGACGCCACGGTGATTTGGCGTCGGGGCGCACAGGTCGGTTTGGCTCTGACCGGCGCCCACGATCTTAGGGATTCCGTCGATGAGCAGATTCGGACACTTCAGGCCATCTGGAAAGAGATGGCCCTCCGCTGAAGGTGAGAAAGCAGAACTGCGGCGACGATTGAGTTTGCACTTCCCGATTCTTCCGAGCATCGACGCGCCGGCCCTTTGCTGTCATGGTTCGACAATCGGACTCCATGAGTCGCGACGTTCTCGGTCATGATTGGGCAGGCATTGCATGAGCGCCGATAGCCGTCATGGCTTGATCATCGAAGACGAGATGTTGATTGCCCTCGAAATCGAAGCGCATTTGCGTCATCTCGGATTTCTGTCCTTTGACATAGCCGATAGTCCACAAGAGGCTTTGATCCTCGCTAGGGGACATCGTCCAGATCTCATCACCGCCGACTACCGAATTTTGGAGGGAACAGGGCCGCAAGCCGTCGAGGCCATTCTGACCGAGATCGGCGTACTGCCGGTGATTTACGTCACCGGCAACGTGGATATGGTCCGGGGCCTTGGCTTTCCAGTCGTTGAAAAGCCCATCGTCTATGCCGCGTTAGAGGCCGCCGTTGACGCCGCTACTCCGTGAGCCGGCCAGGTGAACGACTAGCTCGATCGTAGGAACTGCCCGAAGATCGATCCTAAGGGCGGCACCGCACGTAGGATGCTCAAGATCTGCGTCGACAGCATGACATACTGGTCCTTGCCGCCTTTGCCGTGTTCAACCCGAATGACCATCCGGCCGCTATCGACGTCGCCAACCTTCAGGCTGCCGGCCTCGGACGCCCGCAGCCCGGCCGCATAAGCCGTCGTCAGCGCGACCCGTGTCTTCAGGCTGGGCACAGCTTCCAGAAAGTGAACCACCTCGTCGGTGCCCAGCACCACTGGCAGCTTACGCGGCTCTCGGGCGTAGACGATCCGCTCCGGGATCTCGCCGTGGCCAAGCGTGACGCCATAGAAGAAGCGCCGTGCGCAAACAGTCTGGTTCAGGGCGGGCCACGAGATGCCCGTAGAGACCAAATGGACTTGGCAGGCCCGAACATCCTCCAAGCCTAGCCGGTCTGGTGACCGACTAAAATACCGGCGGAACTTCGAGACTGCGTGAAGGTAGATCGCTGCGTCGCCGGCGAGAGGTTGCGGACGGACATGTCCTCGACCATGCGACAGCGAAGTGGGCTCATCTCGGCCATCTGGGGTGCTCCTGTCAGGAGGGTTGGCTCGACACCAAATCCTCTCAGACAGGGGCCTTCCCCTCAAACAGCTCGCACCAATCCCGCGTAGCGGGTTCGTTCAATCCACTCCGTCAACAGAACCCAGGCTCACCGGCGAACAGGGCCACTCTCCATCTGGCTTCGTTCTTTGTAGTGTCGGCTATGGAGCCTTTCGAGTTGCGCCCGCGGCGGCAACTTCGCGGTAAACCGCTCAGCTGCTCCGGCGTTTTCACACAGGCTCCAGCCGATCGAGAAAGCCCACCACGGCGTCGAGGAAGGCGTCATTACGGTCCCCCGCGACCATGTGAGATGCGCCGGCGACATCGGTGAACTGGGCGTTCTTTACTGTTGCGACGAAATCTTCGGCGGCTTCCCGCGTCACCAATTCGCTCAGCCGACCCCGAATGAGGTGCACTGGCAGGGCCAGACTGGCCAGCCCGGCGTCGAACGCCTGCGCATCTCGCCTCGACCGTTCCCGGTTCGCGCTTGCGACGAAGCTGGGATCCCAATGCCAGCGATATCGACCATCGCCGCCGCACCGAAGGTTCTTCGCCAATCCGGAAAGGTTCGAAGGCCTTGGGCGGTGGGGCAAATAGGAGCTGATCACATCGGCCGCCTCCTCAAGGCTAGCGAAACCTTCGCCGATATGGGCGCTCATGAAGCCCATGACTTTAGCGGCGCCGTCCATGTCCATGTTGGGCACAATGTCCACCAGGGTTATGGAGCTGAAGCTCCGAGGCGCGATCTCGGCTTCAGCGAGCAATCCCGCGAGCCCGCCGAGCGACGCGCCGATCAGCGCCGGACGTCCGCTGTCGCCGTGGCCGCGCAGGTCCAGGGCGACGGCTTCCCAGCCGCGATCCGCCAGCGCCGCCGCGGTCTTGGCCCAGGCGTGCCGAGTCTGGCCGCCCCCGTGCGCCAGCAGCACGCCGCCGCGGATCGGCGCGCCGTAGCGGTCGGCGACGAGGTCGAGGCCGTCGGCCGTTCTGAAGACGGTACGGTGCGGTTCAGTCATCGATAATCCTCTTACGGGAACAGCCTGCCGGCGCCGACGACCGATCCTGCCAATCGGCCTTTTCCGCCGCGGACCGCCGCAACGTTCGCTTCAGGCTTTCCTTCATCCGGAAAGTCAGCGTAGCATGAAGATGTCATAACAAAACACATATGTGTCGGAGAAAGCATGAGCGACGTCGTTACGTTCGAGCGGAAGGACCATGTCGCGCTCATCACCCTCAACCGGCCTGAGGCCAGAAACGCCATCTCCCCGGAGATGCTGGTTCGACTGGCCGACACCTGGACCGCAGTGCGTGACGACCCCGACATCCGCGTCGCGGTGGTCACCGGCGCCGGTGATAAGGCTTTCTGTTCTGGAGCCGATCTTGGACGGTTCATTCCGTTGATGAGTCGCGCGCGGCCACCCGAAGACGAGTGGGATCGACGCCTGCTGGCGGACGGTGAGATGCTGGGCCGGGGGCTTCTTCGGACCTTCGACGTGGTCAAGCCGGTGATTGCGGCGATCAACGGTCACGCGATCGCCGGGGGCATGGAACTGGCGCAGGGGACGGACCTGCGGGTCGCGTCCGAATCCGCCAAGTTTGGGGTGCAGGAAGTCAAGTGGGCGATCTTCCCAGGAGGCGGTTCGACGGTGAGACTGCCCCGACAAATACCCTATGCCCGGGCCATGGAACTGCTGCTCACCGGCGATCTCATTACCGCCGCTGAAGCGCTCGAGTTGGGGTTCCTCAATCGCGTGGTCCCCCAGGCCGACGTGCTGCCCACAGCTCTTGATCTGGCTGAGCGCATCGCCGCCAACGGGCCGATTGCGGTACAGGCCATCCGCCGGTCGGCGCGAGCTTGCCTGGGCCGACCGGAAGCTGAAGCCATGCAGATCGAATCCGAAATGGCCGCCCCTGTCTTCCGAACCGAGGATGCCCGGGAGGGGCCACTCGCGTTCATGCAGAAACGCAAGCCCGTCTTCCAGGGTCGCTGACCCAAGGTCGGCTCAGCGACCCTCATCATCAGAGACAAGGAACACTGTCATGGCTTTGCACAGCCGCATCTGCGAGATTTTCGGTATCCGCTATCCCATCGTCCTCGCCGGAATGGGCGGGGCCAGTGTTCCCCGCCTGGCAGCGGCCGTCTCCAATGCCGGAGGGCTAGGAATCCTTGGCGCCGCAGCCTGCTCGCCCGAGGAACTTCGCGCGTGGATCCGCGAAGTGCGATCGCTCACCGACAAGCCCTTCGGCGTCGACACATTGCTGCCGGCCTCGGTCCGCCGCGAGGTGGTCGACGCGGCGGCAGGCTCCGGCGAGGGCGGCAAGCCGTCGCCCATGGATCTGCTTGGCGACTATCAGGCGTTTGCAGCCGACTTCATGCGCCAGGAAGGCCTGCAAAAGGTCGTCCGTCCGCGCGAGGACACCAACGCCGAAGCTCGGGGCGGCCCCGCGTTCTTCTCCAAGGAGTTCTTCGAGGCGCAAATGGAGGTGGTGATCGAGGAAAAGGTGCCGGTCTACGCCGCGGGCCTGGGAAACCCCGGCCCCTGGATGGAGCGACTGCGGGAGAACGGTACAAAGATCATGGCCGTCATCGGGTCTGTGAAGCACGCGCTGCAGGTCGCCGCGTCTGGCATCGACGTGGTGGTCGCTCAGGGACATGACGGGGGCGGACACAATTCGCCGATCGGCACCATGGCGCTTATCCCCCAGGTCGTCGACGCCATGGCGGGGCGCATCCCGGTGCTCGGGGCCGGCGGTATTGCCGACGGCCGCGGCGTAGCCGCCGCGATGATGCTGGGGGCTGAAGGCGCCTGGGTGGGCACCGCTTTCCTGGCGACGGAGGAAGCCGGCATTCAGCAATTCCAGAAGGAGGTTCTGGTCGAGTACGGCGATGGCGACACGGTAGTGTCAAAATCCGTCACCGGAAAGCCGGCCAGGATCATCCGCAATAAATGGGCGCAGGCCTGGGTGGACGCGGAGAAATCGCCGCTGCCCATGCCCTTCCAGTCGATCATCGCCGGGCCCGTGCTCGCGGCGGCGACCCTGGACCAGCGCAAGGATATCGCGCCTGGGTTTGCCGGCCAGGGCATGGGGCTCATCAAGGCGATTCGCCCCGCCCGGGACGTCCTGGAAGACCTCGTCAGCGGCGCCGAGACCGCGCTCGCTCGCGCCGACCGTTTTCGCTAAGCCGTGAAAGGAAATGCAATGATCCCGCGCAGAATGCCCGAGTTTCACGCCGAGATGGTCGAAGCCTTCATGGCTTCGAGCAATCGGATGACCGGCCTCCCCGAGTTCCTGGGCCTGCGGATCGTGGCCATGGAACCGGGCGGCCTCACGGCGGAGATGGCTGTCGACCCAAAGCTGCTGACGGGCTTCGGCAACATGCATGGCGGCGTCCTGTCTGCCGCCTGCGATCACGTGTTGGGATGCGTCTGCTACCCCCATATGGAGAAGGGCCAGTGGGCGGCCACGACCGAGTTCAAGATCAACCTGCTCGCCCCGGTCAGCCGCGGGACGGTCACGGCGCATGCGGAAATCATCTCCATGAGCAAACAGACCGCGGTCGTCAGGATCGAGATGGAAAACGAGGGCCGGCTCTGCTGCTCGGCGCAGGGCACCGTCCTGATCCAGAACCCCAGACCCGCCTGACGAAAGTCCGACGCTCAGGCGGTCTTGTGGGCCGGGCCCGGGCTTCCGAGCACGTCGCCTATGATTTTGAGCAACTCGGCGCGGCGACCCCGGAACAGGTCCTTGGGGGCGGCCAGGCCAAGGGCCAGCGGACGTGCGGGCGGACTGACCGAGAGGGGAATGGCCAGCATCGCGGCGTTGTCGTTGACCAGGCCGGCATGGAAGGCATGACCTCGGGCGGCGACCTGGGCAACGTCTCTGGCGACCTCCTCGGCGGGCGGCGGCGCTTCATCGCCGTCCCACACCGCCAGGCCTTCGGCGATCAGCCGGGCCCTGCGATCAGGAGGGGCCATGGCCAGCAGCACACGACCCAGGGTCGAGCGAGCAAGGCATCGCCGCGCACCCGCCTTGACGTGGTAGCGGATCGGCGTCGTGCCCTCGATCACGCGGACATACTGGCAGTAACCGCCGCTCGCCGCACCCAGCACCACGGTCATCTGGGTTTGTTCGGCGATCCCGCGCATCTGCTGCTGGATGCGCCGAAGCGGGAGGATTTCGTCGCCAACCCAGTGGCCGAGCAGGGAGACCCGGATGGACGGAAAGAACGTCTTGTCGTCAACGGAAAACTCCAGGTAGCCGAGGTCGGCGAGGCTGCGGAGTAGCGCCGCAGTGCTGGAATGCGGATACCCCAGCGCCAGGGCCACATCCTGGATGTGCGCGGGCCTACGAATCTCGTCGAAGTACTCGAAAATCTCCAAGGTCCGAGCGGCGGACTTGACGACGGACTGATCAGGCTTCGGCATACGTTCAAATCCTTGGGCGCCCGCTCAGATCGAGAGCGCCGCCCGGGTTCCCTCCTCGATGGCCCGTACCGCATCCAGACCAGCAGCGTCCCGCGCGCCGCCGACCAGCGAATATGGAACCCGCCCAGCCGCCAGCGCCGGGGCGATTCCGGCCTGCGGCTCCTGGCCGATGCATAACACGAACGTGTCGGCCACGACCAATCGGGGGATGCCGCCCACTGTGACATGCAGGCCCTCCAGCGCGAGATGGCCATAGACGACATCCCCGGTCATGGCGACACCGCGGTGCGCCACTTCCTGGACGTAGGCCCAACCGCGCGTCTTGCTCAGGCCCGCGCCGAAAGCTGATCCCGGCTTGCGCTGGAAGATCGTGAC
>NCDQ01000244.1 GCA_002280275.1 Caulobacter vibrioides
AGCGTGATGCGCGGCGGCGACTACGCCTGATGACGGCGTTTTCCGCCGTCGCGCTGGCGATCACCGTTGGCATGGGCGCGATGACCGTCGTGACGCTGAAGTCGCGCCAGATCGCGCGCGAACAGCGCGACGAGACCGAGGCGCTGGTCGCTTACATGCTGGGAGACCTGCGTGAACAGTTAGAACCCGTCGGTCGCCTCGACCTGCTGGACGGGGTCAGCGCGAAGGTCTTGGCCTACTACGCCAAGGCGCAAAGCGACCGGCTCGACGACAGCGCTCTGGCCCAGCGCGCCAAGGCGCAGACGCTTCTGGGCACGATCCGCGAGCAGCGCGGGGACTTGGCCGGCGCGCAGGACGCTTTCGCCCAGGCCGCCGCGACGACGCATGCGCTCGTGCAGCGCGCTCCCAATGATGGTGATCGCGTCTTCGACGAGGCCCAGAACGTCTACTGGCTGGCCTATATGGATTGGCGTCGCGGCGATGTCGCGCGCGCCGAGCTGGGCTTCAAGCGCTACGCTGAACTGGCCCAGCGCCTGGTGGCGATCGACCCCCATCGTGCGGATTGGCGGATCGAGGTCGCTTACGCCCGGAGCAACCTGGGCACGCTGCTTTTTGAAGAGGGGCGCGCCGAGGAGGCGCTGACCGCGTTTCGCGCCGCGTTTGGGATCTTCGAAGCCGAACGCCTGAGAACCCCCAATGACAAGCAGCGTTTGACGGACGCGGCGAACGCACGCGCCTGGGTCGCTGACTCTTTGCTTGTGATGGCGAATCCCCGCGACGCCTTCATCGAACGCAAGGCCGCCGCCGACCTGTTGGAAGAGGGCGTCGCGGCCTTCCCGAAAGATCAGCGTCTGGCCGCCAAAAGTGTCGCGACGCAGCTGGGTCTCGCGCGGCTTGAGCTTGATTTGGGGCGGTTGTCTGACGCCCGGGGCCGACTGGCGGTCGCGATGAAACGCTTGCGAGAGTTGGCCGCCTTGGACCCGACCAACTCGCGTTGGCGGGAGTATGTCCTGATTGGAGAACTTGACTCGGTCGATCTGGCGCTCTGGTCGGGAAACGCATCTGACGCAAGGTCAAGGCACGCCGCCGCCTCGGCCAGTCTGGCCCGATCGAGGGTCGGCGCACAGGACGTCGCCTGGCGAGCTGATCTTGACGGACGCCTCACGCGGCAGGCGATCGCCTTGGCCTTGAGCGCTGGTGACGCCAACGGCGCAAAGCGGATGGCTAAGAGTCTTATCGAGCGACTCGGGGCGTCCAAAGGCGACCCGGACACGGCGGTCGCCCAGTTGGATCTTCTTGGCTACGCCCAATTCACCCATGGTGAGCCCGCTGCGGCTATCAAGACCCTGTCCCTCAGACGCGATGCGCTGCCGCCGGCTAGCCTGGACATCTTGGCGCGCGCCCATCTAGCAGAGGGGCGGCGCGAGGAGGCGGCAAGGATCGCGAGCTACCTCAAGCAACAGGCGTACGCACACCCAGGATTTGTTGCGTTTTGGCGAGAGTCGCCCGCAGGTGAAGGTTCTCAGTCGGGAGGCCTGAAGTGACCGAACCAACACCCGAAAAAGTTGTCGAGCTCGTGATCGGCCTGGATGAGCGCTACAACTTCATGAACTTTGTGGATCCGCGGCGACCCAAGCGGCTGTTTCTTGATCTGAGCGAACGCTGCGAGCTTGTTTTTACCCTGAGCGATCAGCTCATCAACGCGGGCTGGTCGTTTCAGCGGCGGCCGATCGAAATCCAGCGTGACTTCGGTGTGAACTTTTCCAGCTATGTCTGGGTGCCGTACTCTATTGGTGGTGGCGAACTAGCGCCGAGGTCCCGATTCAAGATCATCTACGAGGATCAGCGAATGGGCGAGTACACCTACAGCCTTTTGATGTTGGACTCGCACGGTCAGAAGATCGATCTTGATCCCAATATCGACAACGGCGCTGGCCGCGTCCCCTGATCTGGGCCTGATGTTGGATCGCGAGCATGTGGTCGCGCTCATAGGGCGGGGAGAGGTCCTCGCAGCCTATGACATCGCCCATAACGCTCTTGCGGGTCCCGAGCGGAATGAGCAAGCCGCCTACTTCGCGGTTCTGTGCCTAGCGCGCGCGGGCGCCCTGGATTTTGCAAGGTCGGAGTATGTCCGGCTCGGCCTTGATAAGGTCGCCAGTCACGACGCCATCGCGCTGGGTGCGCGCCTTTTGAAGGATGTGGCTCTGGCGGCCAAGGGCGCGCGGCGATTGGCTTTCGCCAAGGCGTCGATTGGGCAGTACGAGCGGTTGTTTCAGCGGTATGGCGGTGTCTACGGCGCCATCAACGCCGCGACCATGACACGCGTCTCCGGCGACGCGGCCGGGGCTGCGGCGCGAGCAAGCGCAGCCCTAGCGCTTCCTACGCCGGTCGGCCTTGTGGGTGAGGGCGCCTACTACGAGGCGGCCAGCCGGGCCGAAGCGCGCTTTCTAACCGGCGACCTCGACGCGGCTCAGGAGGGGATGAGCCGGGCCATTGCGTTCGCGCCGACCGCCTACGCCGCACGCGCTTCGACGCTCCGGCAGTTCGAGATGCTCTGTCGCGAGACCGGCGCGGACCCAGCCTGGTTAGAGCCATTTCGGCCGCCAGCCTGTGCTCACTTCACCGGGCACATCCTTGATCCGACGGGCATGGCGTTATGCGATCCGGCATTGCGGCAGCGCGTCGACGATGTGCTCGCGAGCCAAAGCATCGGCTTCGGCTACGGAGGTCTGGCGGCGGGCGGCGACATCATTTTCGCCGAGTCGCTCCTCGCTGCGGGCGCTGAGCTCCATGTGGTGCTGCCCGTCGAAGAGCGGTCGTTCGTCGCGGTGTCGGTCGCTCCCTTCGGAGACGGTTGGGTGAACCGCTTCGAACGATGCTTGTCTCAAGCCACCTCTGTGCGCTTTGCTTCGACGGACCCTTATCTCGGCGATGAACAGGTCTTCGCCTATTCGAGCCAGTTTGCGATGGGCTGCGCGGTTTTGCGCGCCCAGACCCTGGCGACGAACGCCGTTCAATTGGCGATCTGGGACGGTCACGCGGGCGCTGGGCCCGCCGGGGTGCATGCCGACTTGACCTATTGGTCGCGAAGCAGCCGACGTCGCACCGTGATCGAGATTGAGAGACCGCGGCCATCGCCCCGTTCGCCAGGAGGCGCTGGAGACCCTCGACGGGCGATGAAGGCGATGCTCTTCGCGGACATTCAGGGATTTGGCGCTCTGCGCGATGATCAGATCCCGGTTTTCGTGGATTCGGTGATGGGGCGGCTGGCGACGGCGATCGAGGCGCTGTCTGCCCGCCCCGTCCATGTCGAGACCTGGGGCGATGGCTTGTTCCTGGTGTTCGACGAGCCGATTGACGCCGCTCTTGCAGCGCTGGCGCTACTTGAAGCCCATCGCGCGCAAGATCTCCGGGCTCTGGGACTGCCAAGAACTCTGGGCCTGCGGATCGGCGGGCACTACGGGCCAGTTCACCTGCGCACGAATCCCGTGACCAAGACGCCTGCTGTGATGGGCGCGCACGTCGTGGTGGCCGCCAGGATCGAGCCCGACGTCGCGCCGGGCTCTGTTTGTGTCAGCGAGGCTTTGGCGGGCGCGTTGGCGACCTTCCATGACGACAAGGTCCGCTGTGGCTATGTGGGGCGCACGCAGGGGCGCAAGGGGTTTTCCGCAACGCCTATCTTCAGCCTGACCCGGGCGTTCTAACCGCAATCGTACGGTCGTCCGACCGGCCTGTGCAAATTCTCACATCCAAACTTCGCAGCCTCGAACATCGTTCCCCCGTCGACCGCCTCGCGCCGGTGGAGATGTATGGATCTACGCCGCTCTAGAAGAGGCGTAGCTGGCCAGATCCTTCCGTGCGCGGGCGCGTGACCCGACTGCGGACCCAGCCACCCGCCGGCTGGGTCCGCCTTTTCGAGGTTGCTGTGAGAACCGCAGCGTCCCGTCATGCTGGAGGAGCCGCACATGAGCCTGGACCAAAGCTTGATCTCAGATAGTTCGCTCACCGCCAACGGCGGGGAAAGCGCCCCGGAGGTCGCCACCACGTTTCTGCGTCATGCGGTCAACGTCTGGGCCCGCGAGCATGATCTCGCGGGCGAGACCCTGTCTGGCGTGGTCAACGACATTCTCCAGTACGCCACAACCACCATCAACGAAGCGCGGTTT
>NCDQ01000245.1 GCA_002280275.1 Caulobacter vibrioides
ATCCGAGCGGGAATCGCATACGCAAAGGGCGCGCCCGCTTTCGCAGACGCGCCCCTTCAAGTCAGACTTGGACTAGTCGCCTTAGCGCCCCTTCAGGGCCGCCCGGCCGGCGTACACGCCTTGGTCGTCCAGCATCTCCTCGATGCGCAGCAGTTGGTTGTACTTGGCCGTACGGTCCGAGCGCGCCAGCGAACCCGTCTTAATCTGACCGCAGTTCAGGGCGACGGCCAGGTCGGCGATTGTGCTGTCCTCGGTCTCGCCCGAGCGGTGGCTCATCACGCTGGTATAGCCATGACGGTGCGCGAGCTCGACGGCGTCGATGGTTTCCGAGAGCGTACCGATCTGGTTGACCTTCACCAGGATCGAGTTGGCCAAGCCCTTGTCGAGGCCGATCTGCAGGCGCTTCGGATTGGTGACGAAGAGATCGTCGCCGACCAGTTGCACCTTCTTGCCCAGCGTGTCGGTCAGCAGCTTCCAGCCGTCGAAGTCGTCTTCGGCCATGCCGTCCTCGATCGTCAGGATCGGGAACTTGGCGACCAGACCAGCCAGGTAGTCGACCATGGCGGCCGGATCCAGCGACTTGCCCTCGCCTTCCAGCTCGTACTTGCCGTTCTTGAAGAACTCAGTCGAGGCGACGTCAAGGCCCAACACGAAGTCGTCGCCGGCCTTGTAGCCGGCCTTCTCGCCGGCCTTAACGATGAAATCGAGCGCGGCTTCCGCCGACGCCAGGTTCGGGGCGAAGCCGCCCTCATCGCCGACGTTGGTGTTGTGGCCGGCGTCCTTCAGCGCCTTCTTCAGAGCGTGGAAGATCTCCGCGCCCATCCGCAGGCCTTCGCGGAAGTCCTTCGCGCCGGTCGGCAGGATCATGAATTCCTGAATGTCGATCGGATTGTCGGCGTGGGCGCCGCCGTTGATGATGTTCATCATCGGGGTCGGCAGAACGCGGGCGTTCACGCCGCCGACGTACTTGTAGAGCGGCAGCCCGGCGGATTCGGCGGCGGCCTTCGCCGTGGCCAGGGAGACGCCCAGGATGGCGTTGGCGCCAAGGCGAGCCTTGTTGGGCGTGCCGTCCAGCTCGATCAGCAGGTTGTCGACCCGGCGCTGGTCCTCGGCGTCGACGCCCGACAGAGCGTCGAAAATCTCGCCGTTGACGGCGTCCACCGCCTGCTGGACGCCCTTGCCCAGATAGCGCGCCTTGTCGCCATCGCGCTTTTCGTTGGCTTCGTGAGCGCCCGTGGAGGCTCCTGACGGCACGGCGGCGCGGCCGAAGGCGCCGTCCTCGAGAATGACGTCGACTTCGACGGTCGGGTTACCCCGGCTGTCGAGAATTTCGCGGGCGATGATGTCGACGATCTCGGTCATGGACTTCTCCTCAAGGCCAAAGGCGCGGGAGCCTTAGCCGCCAAGCGTCCAAGGCGCAACTTGACTTCCCCATGGGAGGCCGCGTGATCGTCGATAATCCAAGGGAGGGCTCCATGCTGTTGATCGAACGACGCGGATCGGTGGCGGTTGTGACGCTGAACCGACCTGAAGCGATGAACGCGCTCTCCAAGGCCCTCCGCTTGGCGCTCCACGACGCCATGGTCCAGCTTGACCAGGATCCGGACGTCAGCGTGGTTATCCTGACGGGCGCCGGCGATCGGGCCTTCACCGCCGGACTGGATCTGAAGGAGCTTGGCGGCGACCCCGCCGCCATGGGCGCGGCGAACGATCAGGACGCACGCTCGAACCCCGTTCGCGCCGTTGAAACCTGCCGCAAACCCGTCATCGGAGCCATCAACGGTGTCGCGATCACCGGCGGATTTGAACTGGCGCTGGCCTGCGACGTCTTGCTGGCCTCGGAGAACGCGCGGTTCGCCGACACCCATGCTCGCGTCGGCATCATGCCGGGCTGGGGACTTTCGCAGAAGCTCTCGCGCCTCATCGGCCCCTACCGCGCCAAAGAGTTGTCCCTGACCGGCAACTTCCTGGACGCCCGCACCGCCGCCGACTGGGGGCTAGTCAATCGGATGACCACTGCGAGTGACCTCATGCCGACGGCGCTGAGGATGGCCGATGAAATGGCCAGCATCCCGGTGGACACCCTGTCCTTCTACAAGGCCCTGATCGACGACGGATACGCCCTGGCGTTTGGCGACGGGCTATCACTCGAGCACAAGCGATCAAGCGCTCGCAATGGCGAGGTGACGCCCGAGGCGGTCGAACAGCGGCGAAGCCAGGTTATGGAGCGCGGTCGAAGCCAGTAGGACGGATCGCCTTCACGCCTGGAGTACGGTCGGAAGGCCGCCCTGCCCCAGTCGGAACAACACCTTGCCGGCGCCGAAATCCAATTCCACCCGGGCGAAGAGCCTGAGCAGGTCGACCCCGAACAGAGCTGCGGGCCGCTCGTTGAGGCCCCAGTGATTGAAGACGTGCAGATCCGCGAACGCCATCGGCGCGTTGGTCAGCCGTAGATCGCCCATCTTGATGTCTGGGATGATGCGGAACTCGCCCAACTGAATTTCGCCGCTGGCGGTGAGCAAGCGGATACGTTGAACCGGATCCGGAGATCGACGGCGCTTCGCCGCGATCGAACGGGCCAGCGCCATGTTGCCGATGCTGACCCCGCCCCCGGAGTCGATAAAGGCTAGGGATTTGGCCCCCGCGATCCGAGAGTCGGCCAGCGTCAGCCGCCCGTATCGCGAATCCGCCGAGACCGAGACCTCACGCGAGCTGGTGTAGGGCTCAAAGCTGGGCGCGCTGCGGCGGACCTCGAGCTGGTTCTTGCGAAAGTCGATGACGACGTTCCGCCCCTCAAGAGCGTCAACGCCCAGCAGCCCATCGGCGCCAACCCGATCGTACGGTAGGATCGGAAGGATGCTGTCGGTCAGTCCGGTCTCACCAGCGCGGAGGGTGCGGACCAGCGCCGTCGGATATGTGGCCGCACCGGTGGCGCCGTGGACGACCACGTCGGGCCCTCGAAGGAGTCCAAGGCGCTCGACCAATCCTGGGGTCAGAACCGTCCTGTCGGCGCCGGTGTCGACCACGAATCGGAAACCCGCCACGCCATTGATCGTCGCAGCCACTGTGAGCCGGTCGTCGCTGTCGAGCGATGCGTCAAGGATGATCATCGGCTCTTGGCCGGCCTTGCCCGCCCGTTCGTCGGTCGTGACGATCGGGGGCGTTTGGCTTGCCGCATCGGCGTGCTCGGGCAGAGCCAAGAGGCTTGGTCCGGCCAGTACCGATCCCAGTCCCCCGGCCAGTGCGCGACGTGTGAACATCGGGTTTTCCTCCAACCGGGAGGCTAACACCGTTTTTCGACACACACGACGAAAAGCGCCGCCGGAACGAGCCCGGCGGCGCTTTCAGACCGTCAGAGACAAAAGGAGACTTAGTCTTCCTTCGGCGTCAGGATCTGCTTGCCGTTGTACATGCCGGTCTTCAGATCGACATGGTGAGGACGGCGCAGCTCGCCCGTGTACTTGTCCTCGATGAACGAGTTAGCGCCCAGGGCGTGGTGCGACCGGCGCATGTTCCGGCGAGAAGGCGAAGTTTTTCTTTTAGGAACGGCCATCGAAGTGACTCTGCTCGCTGAGCGTGAAAATCGAGAGCGGCGGCCTGGGAACGCCCGAGCCGCCGCGTGAGGGCGGGCTTATGCCCGAATCTGATCGAAGATGCAACCTTGTGATCGAACAGCCTCAGACAAGGCGCCCGTGCTCCTTCGCCGCAGCGATGAAACTGGCGAAAAGCGGGTGCGGGGCGAACGGTCGGCTCTTCAGTTCGGGGTGATACTGGACCCCGATGAACCAGGGATGGTCGTCTCGCTCGACGATTTCGGGCAGCACGCCGTTGGGCGAGCGACCGGTCAGTTTCAGGCCCGCATCCTCCATCAGATGGACGTAGCCGATATTGACCTCGTAGCGGTGACGGTGGCGTTCGCTGATCTCGGTCGCGCCGTAGATCTCAGCGACCTTTGAACCCGCCGTGAGGACCGCGTCATAGGCTCCCAGGCGCATCGTGCCGCCCAGATCGTCGTTGGCGCGGCGCTGGACTGTTTCGTTGCCCTTGATCCACTCGGTCATGATGCCGACGACAGGGCGCTCTGTGGGCCCGAATTCGCTGGAACTGGCGTCTTTGATGCCGGCGACGTTCCGCAGGGTCTCGATGACCGCCATCTGCATG
>NCDQ01000246.1 GCA_002280275.1 Caulobacter vibrioides
GATCGCGCGGTCCATCAGCGTCGACAGGACCGGCATGTCGTCGGGATGCGCCAGGCGCAGGCGAAGCTGAGAGCGATCATGGGTCATCACCCTTCATCACCTCGCGCTCTTCCGAGCGAAAAACAAGGATTCGACGGGCGCGGCGTGATCCCCCGCCCTCGCTCAGTGATCGCACAAAATTCGCCTCAGGCGCCCAATGGCGAGGCGTCTGACATGTCAGTCTGGGCCGCCACGGAAAACGGATTGCGCGCGGGGAGCGGGCCTTTCGAGATGGGGGAGCGGCTTCGACACCGGGGATGGTCGGGACCGCGCGGGCGCCCTGGTGACGCCGGCGAAAACAAGGGCAGGGATTAAATGAGTAGATCTGACGCGTCACCGGCGGCGAGCGTACTCACGCGCCGTCGGTTCTTTGAAAGCCTGGCCGCGGTCGGCGGCATGTCGCTGGTGCTGTCGGGCATGGAGGCTCTCGGCTTCAGCCAAGCCTCGGCCACCGAGTTGCCGCCCGCCCTGACCGGCGACGCCAAGAACACCAAGGTCGTCATTCTGGGCGCAGGTCTGGCGGGCATGACCGCCGCCTATGAGATGTCCAAGGCCGGCTATCAGGTGCAGATCCTCGAGGCGCGCGACTATGCCGGCGGCCGCTGCCAGACCGCGCGTAAGGGCTTCAAGCATACCGACCTCCTGGGCAACACCCAGGTCTGCGAGTTCGACGACGGGCACTACATCAACCACGGCGCCTGGCGGATCCCGTATCACCACCGCTCGACCCTGCACTACACCAAGAGCTTCGGCGTGCTGCTGGAGAGCTTCGTCAACGACAACGACGCCTCCTACGTCTATTTCGAGAAGGGCAAGGGGCCGCTGAACGGCAAGCCCGTCCGCAAGGGCGAGATCGCCGCTGATGTGCGCGGCTACACCGCCGAGCTGGTCGCCAAGGCCGCCAGCGCCGGGGCGCTCGACGCGCCCTTGAGCGGCGTGGATCGCGAGCGCTTCGTCGCCTATCTCGTCAATGAAGGCCGCCTGTCCAAGAGCGACCTGACCTACAAGGGCACCGAAGGGCGCGGCTTCTCCGTGCACCCCGGCGCCGGCGTCGATCCCGGTCCCGGCAAGGAGCTGGAGCCCTTCGCGTTCAAGGACGTTCTCGACAGCAACGCCTGGCGGGTGCTGAGCTCGGTGACCGGCTACGAGCAGCAGCGCACCATGCTGCAGCCGATCGGCGGCATGGACCAGATCGCCAAGGCCTTCGAAAAGCGCGTCGGGCCGATGATCCGCTATTCGACGATCGTCCAGAAGATCAAACAGTCGCCCACCGGCGTGACGGTCTCGTTCAAGGGTCCGGACGGCAAGCTGGGCGAGGTCACCGCCGACTACTGCGTCTGCACCATCCCGCTCAGCGTGCTCAAGCAGATCGAGCTCGACGCCTCGGCGCCGTTCAAGGCGGCGATGGAGGGCGTGGCCTATGCGCCGGTCAACAAGATCGGCCTGCAGATGAAGAGCCGGTTCTGGGAAGACAAGCACCACATCTACGGTGGTCACATCTACACCGACCTGGCCGGTATCCGTTCGATCTCCCTGCCCTCCTACGGCTGGCAAGCCCAGAAGGGCGTGCTGCTGGGCTACTACAGCTTCGGCGGAGAAGCCGCGCGGATCAGCGCCATGAGCCCCGCCGATCGCGCCGCCTTCGCCGTCGCCGGCGGCCAAAAGGTGTTCCCCGAATACGCCGAGAACTTCGAGAACGCCTTCTCGTTCAGCTGGCACCTGGCCGAGCACAATCTGGGCGGCTGGGCGGAGTGGGGCGAGACCGGCCGCAAGGAGGCCTATCCGACCCTCTGCGAGCCCGACGGTCGCCTCTATCTGGCCGGCGAGCACCTCAGCTACCTTGGGGGCTGGCAAGCCGGCGCGATCGAGTCGGCCTGGCAGCAGATCGCCAAGATCCACGCCCGCGTCCAGCAGGCCTAAAGTTCACCGTTCGAGGATACGCATGACGTTCGCTTATCGCCTCGCCGCCCTGGCGCTCGCCGCGGGCCTCGCCGCCCCGGCCATCGCGTCCGCCGACGGCAAGTCCCTGTACATGGACAACTGCTCGGCCTGTCATCAGGTCTCGGGCAAGGGCGTGAAGGGCGCCTTCCCGCCGCTGGCCGGCGCGCCCCTGGTGCAGGGGCCGCCCAAGGTTCTGATCACCACGGTGCTCAACGGCCGCGCCGGCATGCCTGCGTTCAAGGACGACATCAGCGACGCCGACCTCGCGTCGATCCTGACCTACGCCCGCACGACCTGGGGCAACAAGGGCTCAGCGATCAAGCCCGCCGACGTCGCCGCCGCCCGCGTCGCCGCCAAGGCCGCCGCCAAGCCGCGCGGCCTACAAGCCCACTGACTTTCAGCCTTCACCATAGGGAAGACGCCATGAAACGCCTGATTGCTCTCACCATCGCCGCCGGCGCCCTCGCCGGCGCCGCCCACGCCCAGGAGATCGTCCGCGGCGGCAACCCCCAGTCGCCGATCGCCAGCGTCGTGACCGTGCCGGCCGGCTACGACATGGTCTATGTCAGCGGCATGACTCCGCCGGTCATCGATGACAAGGCGACCGGCGTCGCCCGCTATGGCGACACCAAGACCCAGACGCTCGGCGTTCTGGGCCGCATCGAGGCCGCCCTGAAGAGCCAAGGCGCCACCATGGCCGACGTCGTGATGATGCGCGTCCTACTGGTCGGCGACCCCGCCAAGGAAGGCAAGATGGACTTCATGGGCATGATGGAAGGCTACAAGACCTACTTCGGCACCGCCGCCCAACCCAACAAGCCGGCCCGCATCACCAGCCAGATCACCGGCCTCGTCGCCGACGGCATGCTGGTCGAGATCGAAGTCCAGGCGGCCAAGAAGAAGTAGCCGGGCGCGCCGCGCTTCGGATTTCACCGTTCCGCGAAATAATTTTCGTGACAACGTTGTCAAGGCGAATTCAAACAGCTATATGGAACTCAGCCCGTTCGGGCGTTTCCTCCCAATGACTCGGCCGCCTTCTTCTCCTGGAAGGCGGCCGTTCTTTTGTCTGGGGGTTGGGCGGACCTACAAGGCGGCAGCGATGTACTCTGACGCCAGGCTCGTTAGATCGCCGAAAGTCATCTCATCAATTTCGAGCTGTAAGCCAGCGCAAAGCTGCGGCAGGGCGAGCTCGAACGCTTCAAACTCCCGCGCCATAGCGCGGCCTCCGGGCACCGTTTTGGAGCGGCTTTGCACTCTGAGCCATGTCGCGACGACCTCGATGCAGACTGTTGGATCGTTGCCGTGCCCGTGGATATCCTGCCCCGCCAAGTCCGAGATAAACCTCTGGTAGCGATATCGCTCCTTATCCAGAACCAGGCACCGCTTTCGCTTCTGGATCTGGTCGCCAAAGCGCTTGGCGCCGAGAAATAGGCCTAACTCAAGCGGCATGTTGAAGCGAGGGAGAGGCGGGTCGCCGTCCAGCTCCGTTCGCGAGATGTCGTGAACGCCATACCGGCACTGATCAACGATGTCGGAAATCAAAGACCAACGGTTCTGGCTGGAGTCATCCACCTCAAGGGCGCATCGCGCTCGAAAGCCAGAACGCGTTATCGCGAAGACGATAGCCCTGAACATGACCCGGTAGGCCGGGTCGAACGGACAGTTGATAAAGACGTCCCGCGCGAACGCCGCCATTATTTTTTGGCCGCGTCCAACTGGCTATTAATGGCTGTTCTCGCCTTGCGCGCCGTGAAATGCGTCGCGGGCTTTGAGGGCTTTAGAACGATGACGCCATCGGACGTTCGCCCCACGGCCGTGTAGCGGCCACTGGTCGCGCTCCGAGCGGCCTTGGGTCCAGAACTGGAGGTGACCTTGGTCATGGTTCCAAGATCATGCACGCTGATCGGCGACGCAAGCGGAACAATAGCGGTTTTCCAGTATCATCCGGTGGCTACGCCTCCGCCCCCTCCCCCGTCACCACCCGCCCGTCGATCACCGCCACCGGCCAAGGCTTGAGCCGCGCCCCGACGCAGGGCCCGCCGACGCAGGCTCCATCCTCCACGGTGAACACCGCCCCGTGCCAGGAGCAGGCGATCAGCCCGCCGTCCGGCGTCAGGTAGCGGTCCAGTTCCTGGGCCAGCGGTAGGCCGGCGTGGGGGCAGCGGTCGACA
>NCDQ01000247.1 GCA_002280275.1 Caulobacter vibrioides
TTCGTCGGCAAGGACGAACTCCTGAAATTCTATCAGGACATGCTGCTGATCCGCCGCTTCGAGGAGCGGGCCGGACAGCTGTACGGCATGGGTCTGATCGGCGGTTTCTGCCACCTGTACATTGGTCAGGAAGCCATCGCGGTCGGCATGCAGTCGATCTCCCAGAAGGGCGACCAGATCATCACGGGCTACCGTGACCACGGCCACATGCTGGCGGCCGGCATGGATCCCCGCGAAGTCATGGCTGAACTGACCGGCCGGGCCGGCGGTTCGTCCAAGGGCAAGGGCGGGTCGATGCACATGTTCGACATCGCCACCGGCTTCTACGGTGGTCACGGCATCGTCGGCGCCCAGGTGGCGCTCGGCACCGGCCTGGCCCTGGCCAACAGCTACAAGAACAACGGCAACGTCTCCTACGCCTACATGGGCGACGGCGCAGCCAACCAAGGTCAGGTCTACGAGAGCTTCAACATGGCCCAGCTTTGGAAGCTGCCGGTCGTGTACGTGATCGAGAACAACCAGTACGCCATGGGCACCGCAGTCGAGCGCGCCGCCTCGGAAACCGCGTTCCACAAGCGTGGCGTCTCGTTCCGCATCCCGGGCGAGGAAGTCGACGGCATGGACGTCATCGCCGTCCGCGAAGCCGGCGCCCGCGCCACCGAGCACGCCCGCAGCGGCCAAGGTCCTTACATCCTCGAGATGAAGACCTATCGCTATCGCGGCCACTCGATGTCGGACCCGGCCAAGTACCGCACCAAGGAAGAGGTCGACGAGGTCAAGACGACCCGCGATCCGATCGACCACATCAAGGAACGCCTGGCTAAGGCCGGCGTCACCGAAGACGACCTGAAGGGCGTCGACGCGGAAGTGAAGCGCATTGTCGCCGAGGCCGCCGAATTCGCCCGCACGAGCCCCGAGCCCGATCCCTCGGAACTGTATACCGACGTCTACCTGGAGGCCGCCGAGTGACGGACATCCTGATGCCCGCGCTTTCCCCCACGATGGAGGAAGGCACCCTGGCCAAGTGGCTGGTGAAGGAAGGCGACACCATCAAGGCCGGCGACGTGATCGCCGAAATCGAGACCGACAAGGCGACGATGGAAGTCGAAGCCGTCGACGAAGGCGTGGTGGAAGCCATCCTCGTTCCGGCCGGCAGCGAGAACGTCAAGGTCAACACCCTGATCGCGCGCCTGAAAGGCGAGGGCGAAGCTGCTGCTCCGGCTGCGGCCGCGCCCGCCGCTGAGGCCGCTCCTGCGCCGGTCGCCGCTACTCCGGCCGCTGGCGGACCGATCTCGGCCGCGTCGACCTTCGCCGATCCGGAAATCCCGGCCGGCGCGGCGCTGAAGAAGATCACGGTCCGGGACGCCCTGCGGGACGCCATGGCGGAAGAGATGCGCCGCGACGACCGCGTGTTCCTGATGGGCGAGGAAGTCGCCCAGTACCAGGGCGCCTACAAGGTCAGCCGTGAGCTGCTGCAGGAGTTCGGCGACCGTCGCGTCATCGACACGCCGATCACCGAGCACGGCTTCGCCGGCATGGGCGTCGGTGCGGCCATGGCGGGCCTGAAGCCGATCGTCGAGTTCATGACCTGGAACTTCGCCATGCAGGCGATCGACCACATCATCAACTCGGCCGCCAAGACGCTCTACATGTCGGGCGGCCAGATCAAGTCGTCGATCGTGTTCCGCGGCCCGAACGGCGCGGCCTCGCGCGTCGGCGCCCAGCACAGCCAGGACTACGCCGCCTGGTACGGCAACGTCCCGGGCCTGAAGGTCATCGCGCCTTATGACGCAGCCGACGCCAAGGGCCTGCTGAAGGCCGCGATCCGCGATCCGAACCCGGTCGTCTTCCTCGAACACGAGATGATGTACGGCCACGAGTTCGACATCCCGGACGTCGAGGACTGGGTCGTGCCGATCGGCAAGGCCAAGGTCCGTCGGGAAGGCTCTGACGTCACGCTGGTGGCCTACAGCCGCATGGTCGGCTTCGCGCTGAAGGCGGCCGAGGAGCTGGAGAAGGAAGGCATCGCCGCCGAGGTCGTCGACCTGCGTACGATCCGTCCGATGGACCACGCGACAATCCTGGAAAGCGTCAAGAAGACCAACCGTCTGGTCACGGTCGAGGAAGGCTGGGGCCCGATGGGCGTCGGCGCCGAGATCGTCGCCCGCATCACCGAGTTCGGCTTCGACTATCTGGACGCTCCGCCGCTGCGGGTCTGCCAGGAAGACGTGCCGCTGCCCTATGCGGCGAACCTGGAAGCCCTGAGCCTGCCTTCGGTCGAGAAGATCGTGAAGGCGGCCAAGGCGGTCTGCTACCGCTAAGAGATCGCGGCCCTCGCCCCCGGCGGGGGCCGCTGCTCTTGGCCAAGACATTCATCCCGCCCGAAAGCGGGGTATCGTGGACGCCGGCCCCAGCAGACTAGAGGGTTCGCGACCGTCCCGAAGGATTGAGGAACAAGCTCAATGTCGATCGACATCCTGATGCCCGCCCTGTCGCCCACCATGGAGGAGGGAACTCTCGCCAAGTGGCACGTCAAGGTCGGCGACACCGTCAAGGCCGGCGACGTGATCGCCGAGATCGAGACCGACAAGGCGACGATGGAAGTCGAAGCCGTCGACGAAGGCGTGGTCGAGGCCATCCTGGTCGAGGCCGGGACCGAGAACGTCAAGGTCAACGCCGTGATCGCCAAGCTTGCGGGTGAGGGCGAGAGTCCCGCGCCGGCTCCGAAGGTCGAAGGCCCGAAGGCCGCTGCGCCGGCTGCGGCCGCCACGCCCGCCGCCGCACCGGCCGCACCTGCGCCAGCCGCTCCCGTCACCGCTGACGGCTCGCGCGTCTTGGCCTCGCCCCTGGCCCGCCGCTTGGCTTCGGCCGCTGGCCTGGATCTGAAGGCCATCAAGGGCACCGGCCCGCACGGCCGCGTGATCAAGTCGGACGTCGAAGCCGCCAAGTCGGGCGCGCCGGTCGCCAAGGCCGCCTCGGCCCCAGCGCCTGCCGCCGCCGCCCCCGCCGCCGCCGCGCCGCGTCAGGCCCAGTCGCTGGAGCAGATGGGCATTCCCGCCGGCTCCTACGACCTCGTCCCGCTGGACGGCATGCGCAAGACGATCGCCCGTCGCATGACGGAGAGCTTCCGCGACGTCCCGCACTTCCCGCTTCAGATCGATCTCGAGATCGACGCCCTGCTGGCCGCCCGCGCCAAGATCAACAGCCTGCTGGAAAAGCAGGGCGTGAAGGTCTCGGTGAACGACATCGTCATCAAGGCCGCCGCCGTGGCCCTAAAGCAGGTGCCCGAAGCCAACGCCAGCTACACGCCGGAAGGCATCGCCATGCACCACCACGCCGACATCGCCGTCGCCGTGGCGGTCGATGGCGGCCTGATCACGCCGATCATCCGCAAGGCCGAGACGAAGGGCCTGGCCCAGATCTCCGCGGAGATGAAGGACCTGGCGCAGCGCGCCAAGGACAAGAAGTTGAAGCCCGAGGAGTTCCAGGGCGGCACCTTCTCGATCAGCAACCTCGGCATGTTCGGCATCAAGTCGTTCGCCTCGATCATCAACGAGCCGCAGGGCGCGATCATGAGCGTCGGCGCGGGCGAGCAGCGTCCGGTGGTCAAGAACGGCCAACTGGCCGTGGCGACGGTCATGACCGTGACCCTGACCTGCGATCACCGCGTGGTCGACGGCTCGGTCGGCGCCAAGTTCCTGGCGGCCTTCAAGCCGCTGATCGAAGAGCCGCTGACCCTGATCGTCTGATCGGGGCGCGGGGAAGGTACGGCCATGTCGATCTACGACTATTCCGCCAAGACGCTGGACGGCCAGGACGTGAACCTGGCCGACTATCGCGGCCAGGTGCTGCTGATCGTGAACACCGCCAGCAAGTGCGGGTTCACGCCGCAGTACGAGGGCCTGGAAGCGCTTTACAAGGCGTACAAGGACCGTGGCTTCACGGTGCTGGCCTTCCCCTGCAACCAGTTCGGCGCTCAGGAGCCGGGCGACGCCGCCGAGATCGCGAATTTCTGCTCGCTGACCTACGACGTGAGTTTCCCGGTCATGAGCAAGATCGACGTCAACGGCGCCGACGCCCATCCGCTCTACAAGTTCCTCAAGAAGGAACAGAAGGGCGTTCTGGGCACTGAGGCGATCAAATGGAACTTGTCGATCGGTTCGCGCCGACTGTGAAGCCGGAAGACCTGAAGGTCGCGGTCGAAGCGCTGCTTTAATTTCTCCCAGACCGGTTTGCAGACTGGTCGATCGGCGCCGCGCGCTCCCTCGTGCGGCCGCCAAAATCAGGGTTAGAAGAACATGTCCACGGAATTCGATGTCGTCGTCATCGGCGCCGGTCCTGGCGGCTATGTGGCCGCGATCCGCGCCAGCCAACTGGGCCTGAAGACGGCCATCGTCGAGCGTGAAAATCTGGGCGGCATCTGCCTGAACTGGGGCTGCATCCCGACCAAGGCCCTGCTGAAGTCCGGCGAGGTCTACGAGCAGCTGTCGCACTTGGGCGGCTATGGCCTGTCGGTCGAGAAGGCCTCGTTCGATTTCGGCAAGATCATCGAGCGCTCGCGCGGCGTGGCCAAGAACATGTCGGGCGGCATCGCCTTCCTGATGAAGAAGCACAAGATCGAGGTGATCGAGGGCGAGGCCAAGCTCGAGAAGGGCGCTCCGGCCCCGAAGGTCGTCGTCGCCTTGAAGGCCGGCGGCAGCCGTACGGTGCAGGCCAAGAACGTGATCCTGGCCAGCGGCGCTCGCGCCCGCGAGATCCCGGCCATCGGCGCAGTTTCGGACGGCGACAAGATCTGGACCTACCGCGACGCCCTGGCGCCGAAGTCGATGCCCAAGTCCCTTGTCGTGATCGGGTCGGGCGCCATCGGCATCGAGTTCGCCAGCTTCTACCGCGCGCTGGGCGCCGAAGTGACCGTCGTCGAAGCCATCGACCGCATCATGCCGGTCGAGGATGAAGAGGTCTCGAAGGCTGCCCAGAAGGCGTTCGAGAAGCGCGGCATCAAGTTCCGTGTCGGCGCCAAGGTCAGCAAGATCGAGAAGACCAAGGACGGCGTTGCCGTCACCGTCGAGGCCGGCGGCAAGATCGAGCAGCTGACCGCCGAGAAGTGCATTGTCGCGGTCGGCATCGCGCCGAACAACGACGGCCTTGAAGCCCTAGGCGTCAGCCTTGATCGGGGCCACGTTGTCACCGACAAGCATTGCCGCACCAATGTGCCCGGGCTCTACGCCATCGGCGACATCGCCGGCGCGCCGTGGCTCGCCCACAAGGCCAGCCACGAGGGCATCCACGCGGCGGAGGCGATCGCCGGCTACAAGACGCCGAACGTCCACTCACCGATCCCTGGCTGCACCTACGCCAACCCGCAGGTCGCCTCGGTGGGCTACACCGAAGCCGGCGCCAAGGCGGCGGGGATCGCGGTCAAGGCTGGCCGCTTCCCGTTCCGCGTCAACGGCAAGGCCGTGGCGGCGGGCGAGGTCGAGGGCTTCGTGAAGACCGTGTTCGACGCCAAGACGGGCGCCCTGATCGGCGCGCACATGATCGGCCACGAAGTGACCGAGATGATCCAGGGCTTCGTCACCGCCATCACCCTGGAAGCGACCGAGGAAGACCTGCACGGCGTCGTCTACGCTCACCCGACCATGTCGGAAGCGATGCACGAAGCGGCTCTGGACGCCTACGGACGCGTGCTGCACATCTAGGGTAGCATAGGGAGTCTGGATGGCGCGCAAGGCCGCCGCGACAGCGGGTGACAAGCCGAAGGTTCGGAAGGGTTCCAAGACGACCCTTTCCGAGGCCAACCTGGCGGATCTCGGCGCGGAACGGCTCGCCGCCATCCTGCTCGACCTGTCCAGTGACAGCCACGTCAAGCGGGTGCTTCGGCTGGAGCTGTTCGCCGAAGCCAGCAGCGAAGGTCTGGCGCTGGAGATTTCCAAGCGCCTGGCGACGATCGGCAAGTCTTCGTCGCGGATCCATTGGCGCAAGCGCCCGGCTTTCGCCCGTGATCTGGACCTCCATCGCCGGATGATCGAGCGGCTCGCTCAGGACGATGCGACCGCAGCCCTCAACCTGATGCTCGATCTGTTGGATCTGGCGTCTCCGACCCTGGATCGCCTGAGCCAACCCGATGGGCCGATCGGCGATGTCTTCCTGGCGGCCCGTGACTCGATAGCCGCCATCGCAGAGAAGGCCGTGCCCGAGCCGATCGCCCTGGCGGAGCGGACCGCCAGACGATGAACGCCAAGCGGCTGCGGGGCGCTGATCCCATGGGGGCGGTCTACAAGGACGCCTTGCGACGCCTGGCGGACGCCAGCGGCGATATCGACGCCTTCGAAGCGACCTTCGCCCCGGAACTCCGCCGTACGACCCTGGTGTCAGCCGAGATCGCCCGGCGCCTGCTCGCGGCGGGCCGTGGCGAAGACGCCCTGGCCACCCTGCAGGCCGGCGCGCCCGGTGAAGCTCGGGGACGCCATCCCACGTCCGTCGAGGAGCGCGCCGCCTGGGAAGAGGTGATGCTGGAGGCGCTGGAGGCGACGGGGCATCATCAGGAGGCCCAACAACGCCGTTGGGCTGAGTTCGAGCGCACGCTCTCCATTCCGCTTCTACGGGCCTATTTGAAGAACCTTCCGGACTTTGACGACGTCGAGGCCGAGGATCAGGCCAAGGCGGTCGCGCGGCGCTTTCCGCGCTTTGACACCGCGCTGGCGTTCTTCGTGTCCTGGCCGGACTTCCCGGCGGCTTCGCGCCTAGTGCTGTCACGCTCCGGAGAAATCAACGGCGCGGACGACATCCTGATCACCGAGGCGGCGCGACGCCTGGAGGGCGCCTACCCTCTTGCGGCGACGCTGCTGCTGCGCGCCTCGATCCAGCATGTGCTGACCTATGGTGTAGCGACGCGCTACGCCGACGCCGCGCGCCAGTTGCTGGAGGCCGAGTCTCTGGCGGCCATGATCGCGGATTTCGGAGAGTATCCGGACCACGCGAGCTTTGCTGCCGACCTGCGGGCCACACACGCCCGCAAGCAGGGCTTCCGCGCCGAGCTTGAAGCGCTCGGCGCGACGATCTAGCCGCCGGCGCTTGCTCAGGCCGCTTGTGTGTCAGTTTCCGCCATGCGCTGGATCGCAACATAGTCGGTTTTGCCGCTGCCCAGCACCGGCACTTCAGTGACCTTGAGGATCTTGCGGGGCACCGACAACTCAGGCGCGCCGATCGTCTGGGCGTGCGCGACCAGCGGGCCGACGTCGGCGTCATGCCGG
>NCDQ01000248.1 GCA_002280275.1 Caulobacter vibrioides
TTCGAAAGGCTTGGCCAGTCGCGCTAGGTCCTCCTTGGCGATCCCGATGCCGGTATCCGTCACCGAGACCTTGACCAGGTCACCGAACGGATCTCGGCGGACTTCCGCGCGCACGGTGACGCTGCCGGCGCGGGGGGTGAACTTGATAGCGTTGGACAGCAGGTTCAACAGCACCTGCTTGACGGCGCGATAGTCAGCCTCGATCTCGGGCAGTTGCGGGAAATCGATGGTCAGCTTGAGGCCTGCGGCCTCGGCGCGGTTCCGCACCAACCGGACGGCGTCCTCGGCGACGTCTTCTAGATGCATCGGCTCGAACTTGAGGTTCATCTTGCCCGCTTCGATCTTCGACATGTCGAGGATGTCGTTGATCAGGGCCAGAAGGTGTTGGCCCGACGAGTGGATGTCCTGGCTGTAGCCCTTGTAGCGCTGGTCGCCGAGCGGTCCGAACATCTCGTTCATCATGATCTCGGAGAAGCCGTTGATGGCGTTCAGCGGGGTTCGCAGTTCGTGAGACATGTTGGCCAGGAATTCGCTCTTGGCCTTATTGGCGCTCTCGGCCTTGACCTTCTCGGTCTCGTACTTGCGCGCAAGCTCGGCCAGTTGCTCCTGGCTGCGCTCCAGGCCCGTGACCGCGTTCTGAAGCTGTTCTTCGTTCCGTCGTCGGGCCTCTTCCTGGGTCTTGATCGCGGTGATGTCGGCGGCGGTCATGACGAGCCCGCCCTCGGCGGTGCGGCGCTCGCTGATCTGGATCCAGCGACCGTCCATCAGTTCGGCTTCGCGAACGCCCTTGGCGCCGTCGGGCGCGGGGTGCTCCTGCTTGATGGCCAGAGCGGCGAAACGATTGACCTCGGCGCGCGCCGCGCCCGGCTTGAGGATCTTGGGCTCGAGTGAGAACACGCTGCGATAGTTGCGGTTGCACATCAGCAGACGACCCTGCCGATCCCACAGCACGAAGGCCTCGGACACGCTCTCGATGGCGTCGCGCAGGCGATTTTCAGCCGCTTGAGCCCGCGCCTGCGCGATCCGTTCTTCGGTGACGTCCAGCGCCACGCCGATGATCCGCGCGTGACCTTCGGCGCCTGGATTGCCGAACCCTTGGCCCCGGGCGTCTATCCATAGCGAGCGTGCGCCCTGTTCGGTCGCCGGGACACGAAACGACACGTCGAACGCGCCGTACATCGCAGCATTGGCCAGGGCCTGACGAACGCGTTCGCGATGGTCGATCGAGATGCGTTCCAGAAGATCCTGGCCGGAGACCACGCCGCCACCGCCCCAACCGAACATCGCTCCGGTCACGTCAGACAGATAGACTTGGTCGCCGTTGAGGTCCCATTCCCAGATCCCGCATCGGGCCGCTTCCACGGCGAGCCGAAAGCGGCGTTCGCTGTCGATGAACTCGCGATGGGCTGCCTCGGCCTTTCGGCTTTGGGTCATCAGCAGCAACGCCAGCGCGATCCCGACGCCGAGCGGAACCAGCAAGCCGAGGGCCCCCTCCATGACCTGACGGTCGAGGTTAGCGACCGATCGCGTCGGCGCCGCCGCCACCGCGAGCAGGGCGCCTTCGGCGACCGGACGCACGACGACGTCCAAGATGGCGCCGTCCGCGCCCTGACCGCGCACGGCGGCGGGACCATCGCCCAGGTCGTCGACCGAGACTGCAAACGCCTCGCGAAGCGCGCTCGCGCCTTGCACGCCGCGCCCGCGCGCGGCGATCAGCTTGCCGTCGGGCAAGGCCAGGGCGCCGCTCTCGCCCTTGTCAGGATCGGCGACAAGACGCGAGGCGTCGCCGCTGGAGATCACGAAGGCGCGTGCGCTATCCAGCGTGGTCGTGGTGGCCACATAGAGCCGGCCCGTGTCGCCGACGGACCCGATCCAGTTCGTTCGGCCCGAGCTGCCCGCCGCTAAGGCGGCGGCCTTCCAGTCAGCGCCGTCGTCGCGACCTGCGACGGCGACGACGCCCGCTTGGCTGACGACAGCGACTGCCGCAGCCTCGCCGCCCGCTGCACGCAAGGTCGTCTCAGCGGCGTCCATGGTCGCCCCGGGATCACGCTTCAAAAGATCGGCGGCGGCGGACAGGCCCGCGCGCTGGGCGGCCAGATTGGCGTCCACGCGCCCGGCGATCAGGTGGGCCTTCGCCGCCAGCGGGGCGCCGCCGGGTTGCGTCGAGGCTTCGCGCTGCAAGCGATGGACGCCGAACGCCGTGTAGACGGCCAAAAGAAGGAGCGCCGCGAGGATCGTGACGCGCACGAGCGCTTGGGACGGCGCGCCCACGGGCTTGGCGCGAATGGCCGAGGGCGCGGTCGGCCCGGCTGCCGCCGGCCCTCCGTGTCTGGCCATGCCCTTGTTCAACGCGCCCGACTCCCGTGGATCCCCATGGCGAGTCACTTCGCCAGGGCGTGAATCTACCGTACCGCCGCCGTGCGCGTCACCGCTGAAGCGATGGATTTCGAACGTGTGAGCCTATTGGTCGCAATCCGGAGTGAGCGCTCGGTAGCGCGGACTCGTCAGGCGAGCGCCTTGCTGGCCAGTTCGAGGACGTTCTTGGACAGATTGGGGTGGGCCACGATACGTTCCAACTGGGCTCGCATCAGCTCGCCCAACTCGGGCTGGTAGCGCCGCCAGCCGCCCAAGGGCTCGACCAGTCGCGCCGCCGTCATGGGATTGAAGGCGTCGACCTTGAGGATTTCGTCCGTCAGAAACGCATAGCCCGCGCCGCTGGGGTCATGGAACCGCGCGGGGTTGAAGTTGGCGAAGGTCGAGACGAGGGCGCGCAGGCGATTGGGGTTGGTGGGCTCGAAGTCGGGATGCTGGGTCAGGGCGGTCACGCGTTCCAAGGCGTCCGGGTTTGGATCTCGGCCTTGCACGGCGAACCACTTGTCTAGCACCAGCGGCTCGCTCCGCCAGGCACGATGGAAACTGTCGAGGGCCTTTTCACGCGGGACACCGCCCATGGCGACCATCGGATAGAGGCCGCCGATCATGTCGGTCATGTTCCGCGCCGCGCTGAAATGGCCGACCAGACGCGTGAGGTTGTCGGCGTGGTGGTCGGCCGAGAGGGCCTCGGCGCAGGCGTTTCGAAGAGCTCGGCGACCGGCTGCGGAAGCCGCAGGCGAGAACTCTCCGTCGATCTGCATTTCGCCATGGAGGCGGCGCAGCAGGTCGCCCAGATGCACCGCGATGCGGGTGCGAAGATGATCGCGGGCCTCGTGCAGGGCGGCCGGGTCTGCGGCTTCAAACATCAGAGCCAGATCCGGCTCGGACGGCAGCGCCAGCAACAGCGCCTTGAACGCCGGCTCGGCGGAGTCGTCCGCGAGCGCGCGACCCAGGGCGTCGGCGTAGCGTTCCTCGCCGACCTCGTCAGGCGCGCCGGCCGTGCGCGTCAGGATCAGGTCCCGCGCCAGGGTCTGGCCGGCTTCCCAACGATTGAAGAGGTCGGTGTCCGACCCGAACAGAACGTAGCGGTCCGAGGGGCGCGCGTCGGTCGAAAGGTTTACTGGGGCGGAGAACCCGCGAAGCGCCGAGAGCACGGGAGGCTCGGGAATCTTGTCCCACCGCACCGTCATCCGCGCCTGGTCGAGGACGACGATCTCTGTGTCGCGAAGCACGCGCCCGTCCGATGCGAGCAAGCCGATGGCGATCGGAATCGGCAGAGGCTTCTTCACGGGCTGGCCCGGGGTCGGGAGCGTCGTCTGCGCCAGGGTCAGGGTCAGCGCGCCAGCGGTGGCGTCATAGGCGGTCTCGATAGTGACCGACGGCGTGCCGGCCTGCTCGTACCAGCCAAAGAAGTCCGACAGGTCGCGGCCTGACGCTTCGGCGAAGCAGGCGATGAACGCCTCCACTGTCGTCGCCTCGCCATCGTGGCGCTGGAAGTAGAGGTCGCAGCCCTTCCGGAACGTGGCCGCGCCCAGAATGGTCTTCAGCATCCGGATGATCTCCGCACCCTTCTCGTAGATGGTCGCGGTGTAGAAGTTGTCGATCTTCACGTAGCTGGACGGGCGGACGGGGTGGGCGAGGGGGCCGGCGTCTTCGGCGAACTGGCGTGCGCGTAGCGCGCGGACATCCTTGATCCGCTGCACGGCCGCGCCGCGCATGTCGGCGCTGAAGCCCTGGTCGCGGAAGACCGTGAAGCCTTCCTTCAG
>NCDQ01000249.1 GCA_002280275.1 Caulobacter vibrioides
GCCCCTGCGCGAACGCCAACATCGCCTCGGCCGGAGACCGTATCAGGCGGCGCTCTTGGCCAGCGCCAGCGGCGCGCCGTCGGCTGCTGCGACGGGGGTGTCCATGAAATCGGTGACGGCCGGCCCTTGTACGCGGACGACGCCGGCGACCTTGCAGGCCTCCAGCTCGACGGCCGAGGCGACGTTGGCCACGCACTGCATTACGCCCTTGGCGGAATAGGCCGACTTGCGCTCGACAAACTTGAGGATCTGCTTCAGGCGCTCGTGCTCGGTCTCGCCCGACAGCACCAGGGTGACGCTCTCGAGCAGTTCCGGCGGCAAGCCCTGGACCGGGAAGGTCGGGTCGGTGATCCGAAGGTCCATGAACGCGAAGGCGCCCGACAGAAAGCCTCGCATCTGCTGCAGCATGCCGATCGAGGCCTCGCGCGGCGCGCCATAGATCGAGGCGGTCAGCCGGGGCCGAGCGTTCAGCGGATAGCGCGCCAGACGGGCCTTGTAAGACTCCTGCGACGCGGGCGTGATCAGGTTCCAGAAGCCGAACAAGGCCTGGATCTCGCCGAACGTGGCGGACTTCAGCGCGGCCTGGACGTCGGTCAGGGCGACGAGGTCGCGCTTGAGCAGCTTGGTGTCGTCCTCGGGCGGGGCGGCGACCAGATCGGCGCGCATGCCGATAGTCGAGCCGATAAAGACGCTTTGAGACAGGTCATAGACGCCCCACCACCCCGTATCGGCCGGCTTCTCTGGCGCGACAACCTTGGCGGCGGTCGGGACGACGGCCGGCGCGGACGCCGGCTTGGCCGCTGGCTTGACCTCAGCAGGTGGGTTTTCCGCCGCGGCGGCCTTGGCCTTCTCGGCCGCGTAAACCTTGGCTTCCTCGCGGGTGACCGGCATCGGCTTGACCGCGTCGGCGGTGACCACGTGGACCCGCCCCGGCTCGCCGCCATAGCCCTCGCCGGCCATCAGGCTGGCCAGTTCCTTCTGGGAGAGCGCCGAGAAATGCAGCACCGCCGTCTCGTCGCCTTCGAAGGTCATCAAGGCGATCTGGCCGATCGGGCGGTTGGGGAACAGCACCTTTTCCAGCTCGACCGCCAGACCTTGAACCTCGGTGGGGTCCAGTTCCGTAGCGCGGTGACCGGCCAGCACGAAGGCCAGCGGACCGACGGCGCCGCACATGCGGGGTTTGCGCCACTTGGCCTTGAGAAACGCGTCCGCCACGCCCTGCGCCTTGTGCTTGGGCATATCACCGGGGCGCATGTCGCCGTCGGCGGTGAACAGGATGCGAAGGCAGGCGATGGCCGTCATGCGCGCAGCATGCGCCGCCATTCCTCGACAAATCGTTAGGGCGGAGGTGAATTTCAGTGCTTGCGGCAAAACGCCTCTGGCGAGGCGGGCGCTTCAGGTGCGCAGCGGCAACTCGTTAACCGGCAAAGCCTGACCGGCGACCGGCGTGGCGAAAAGCGCGCTGATCAGCGGCCCCTTGACGATATGGGCGCCCATCTTGCTGGCCAGCTCCAGCTCGCGAGGCGCCTTAACCCCCGCAAGACCTATCCGTATCTTGCGGCCGACATATTGGCTGCGCGCCGACAGGAAGCGGTGGGCCTTGAGCAGGCGCGCTTTCTCATCCTCTTCCGGTAGCTGGAAAACCACACAGTGCGCCAAGGCCTCGGGCAGGGCCTGAACGTAAAAGCCCGGGTCGTTCACGCACAGTCCCAGCCGCGCGAAATGGGGCTGCACCAGATCTCGCAGCGGCCCGATGGTCGAGAACGGCAGATCGCGCAGCGCGTCATAGACCATCGCCCCCAGCCGCTCCCGCACCGCTTGGGGGATGGCGGCGAAGCGCTCGGCGCAGGTTTCGCGCAGCCCGCCCCGCGCCACGGTCCAAAGCCGTACGCCGACCCACGCCCTGAGCCTGGGGTCACCCTCCAGGGCGGCCACGGCGCGGTCCAGCGCCCGCAGGTCCCGATCCATGAAAGCGCCGTCGGCTTGAGGCTCGGCCTCGCCAGGCTTCAGGAAGGGCTGGATCTGGCAGGCCTCGAACCGCTGGGTGGGTAGGCTGTAAACCCCGCGCCAGCCAAAGCGCGCCGGCGCCGTGTCCTCGATCTTGGCCTGCTCGGCCACTACCCGCGGCGTGGAGCCCCAGGGCGCGAGCTCGCGCACGCCATCCTGGTTGACCAGACGCGTGCGGCCCTCCGGCGGCGGCGGCTCGACGCCGCTGCGCATCCCCAGAAGCTCCTCTTCCGGAACCGTGGTGAACTTGAGGACCTGCTCCTCGTCGCCCTCGAAGGTCAGCATGCACAGATCCTGCTGCCCCTGCGTGCCGAACAGGTGGACCTGCAGCTCCGCCGCCATCTGGCGCAGTTCGTCGCCATTAAGGGTGTCGGCGCCGGGATCGATCAGCACATAGGCGCCAGGACCCACGCGCCCGTGCCGACGTGGGGCGCGCCAGTTCACATCGATATAGCCGGAGGCGACCTTGTCGATCTTGGCCGGCGTCACGCCGCCAACCGTGACGCTGCGCGCGCCGCGTTCGATGCAAATGCGTAGACATGCCATCCCAGCCATTGGGCGGCATTCATGGTGACGCTTGTTGAAAAAGTGTTGTTATGCCAGCGGCTGCGTCTGATTGACGCGGAGACCTCAGGCGAAGGTCTCGCTCAGCCGGAATTCCAAGCGTTCGCGGATCGCTGGCCAGTCGTAGTCGGTGATCGAGAACACGGCGGTGTCGCGGACATGGCCCGTCCAGGTGACCTTATGGTTACGCAGCACGCCTTCCTTGGTGGCGCCCAGTTTCTGGATCGCCGCCTGGCTGCGCGCGTTGCGCACGTCGGTGACCAGCTCAACCCGGATGGCCCCGGCCTTGTCGAAGGCGTGGCCCAGCATCAGGCGCTTGCTCTCCGGGTTGACCGGACCCGACCGCACCTCGGGATTTAGGAAGGTGGCGCCGATCTCCAGCCCGCCATGCAGGCGACGGATATTCAGGTAGCTGGAGGTGCCCACGACCTTGCCGTCAGACAGCCGACGGATCGCAAAGCCGATCCGCTCGCCGCGGTCGGTCTCGCCTTGCAGCGCGCCCCAGAAGTCTTCGAAGCCTTCGCCGCAGCCGTTGACCGACATGATCTCCCAGCTCTCGGGATCGCAATCGATGGCGGCCTTCAGTTCGTCGCGATGATCGACGGTGACGGGCTCGAGCCGCACATAGCGGCCCTGCAGGATGTCGGCGGTCAGGTTCAGCATGGCGACGTTGTCGGCGATGATCGACGTCAAGACAACCCAAAGCGCCGCTCTTGGGCACACCTTGGTAAACCTGCCCGCTTGCCCGGCGCGTCAGGCCGGTCTACAAGAGCTTCAAACAACTGTTTGACACCGAAAGAAGCGGGTAGAGGGAACGGCCATGGACTTCGACATCTCCCCCACGCAACGCAGCTTCCTGGACCGCGTCACCGCGTTCATGGACGAGCACGTCTATCCGGCGATCCCGGTCTACGAGGCCGAGATGAACGTCCTGGGCGCCGAGCGCTGGAAGGTCGTTCAGGTCGTCGAGGACCTGAAGAAGAAGGCCAAGGCCGCTGGCCTTTGGAACTTCTTCATGCCGCCGCACAGCGGTCAGACCCATGTGGACGACACCTTCCAGTTCGAAGGCGTGCAACTGACCAACCTGGAATACAGCCTGATCGCCGAACAGCTGGGCAAGGTCGGCTTCGCCTCGGAAGTGTTCAACTGCTCGGCCCCCGACACCGGCAACATGGAAGTGCTGATGCGCTACGGCACGCTGGCGCAGAAGGAAAAGTGGCTGCGCCCGCTGATGAACGGCGAGATCCGTTCGGCCTTCCTGATGACCGAGCCGGCCGTCGCCAGCTCGGACGCCACCAATATCGAGACCCGCATCGAGCGCGACGGCGACCACTATGTGATCAATGGCCGCAAGTGGTGGTCGTCGGGCGTGGGCGATCCGCGTTGCAAGGTCGCCATCGTGATGGGCAAGACCGATCCGACCGCCGCGACCCACAGCCAGCAGAGCCAAGTCCTGGTGCCGCTGGACGCGCCGGGCATCGAGATCGTCCGTATGCTGCCCGTGTTCGGCTATGACGACGCCCCGCACGGCCACGCCGAGGTGATCCTCAAGGACGT
>NCDQ01000250.1 GCA_002280275.1 Caulobacter vibrioides
CTGCCGGCGCTAGCGGCCCTGTTGCTCTGGCTCGTCGCCGGAGCGTTGCTTGCGGTCCACGCTGGCCGCCGCCTGAACCGGAGGGCCGCATGAACGCCCTGCTTCGAGAAGCCCGCTTCCTGCTGGGCCTGAAATCAGTCGTCGCGGCCATGGTCGCCCTGCTTGCGCTCACCGCTGTGGCCGTCGGCGCCGGCCTCGTCGAGGTCGCGCGCCAGGAGGCCGTTATCGCCCGGATCGGACCGCAGCAGGCGTCCGATGTCGCTGCGATCACCGACTGGGTCTCGCGCGAGAAGGATCCGGGCAGCGCGGCTTATTACACGTTCCACGCCACCTGGGATCCGCCATCGGATCTGGCGTTCGCCGCCATCGGGACCCGCGATGTCTCGCCCTACGTCCTGCGCGTGCGGGCCCTGGGCCTGGAGGCGCAGCTCTATGAGGGCGAGATCGGCAATCCGGAAGCCGCGCTTCCGGGGCGTTTCGACTTCGCCTTCGTGCTGGTCTATCTGGCCCCGCTGTTCGTGATCCTGCTGTTCCATGACCTGCGGTCGGGCGAGCGGGAGGCGGGGCGGCTGCGGGCCCTGGAGGCCTCGGTGGGCGCGCCCTCGGCGCTGTGGGGACCGCGTCTGATCGTTCGGGCGCTGGGTCTCTTCCTGGCGCTGGCGCTGCCGTTCTTTGTAGGCGCCCTCGTCGCCGGTACGGCGCTTTGGAAGGTTGGAGCGGTGCTGGTGGTGGTGCTGGCCTATCTGGCCTTCTGGATCGTGCTGTGCCTGGTGGTGGCCCGCGCGGCGCGCAGCTCGCTGGCCAACGCCATGACCCTGGCGGCGGCCTGGATGACCCTGACCCTGATCGTTCCGGCGATCGGCCACGTGGCGATCAACAGCGCCATCCCGCTGCGCCAGGGGATGGAGCTTGGCCAGACCCAGCGCACCGCCGTCCATCGCGCCTGGGACATCCCCAAGTCAGAGACCATGGACGCGTTCTTCCGCACCCATCCGCAGTGGCGCAACACCGCGCCGCTGGGCGAGGCGTTCCATTGGAAATGGTACTTCGCCTTCCACCAGGTCGGGGACGAACAGGCCGGCGATCTGTCGCGCCAGTATCGCCAGGGGGTTCTCGCACGGGAGACCTGGAGCGAGCGCCTGGGCCTGGTGACGCCCGGCGTGGCGACTCAGCTGGCGCTGCACCGCCTAGCCGCGACCGATCCTGCGGCGCAGATCGCCTATCAGGACCGCATTCGCGCGTTCCACGGCGCGCTTCGGCGGTTCTACTATCCGTACCTGTTCGAAGACCGACCGTTCGGCCGCGCCGATTTCGCGCGTGCGCCGCAGTATCGGGCCGCGCCGGCGATCGGGAGTTGGCCGCTGTCCCTGCTGGCCGGCGTCCTGTTGACGACCGCGCTGGTCGGCGGGGTGGGGCTTACGCTCCGGTGGAGAGATCGGTCCTGAGAGGCGCTTACGCCGAGGCTTGGCGCATCTTGCCGACGCCCGGCGCGAGCGCCTCGCGCGACCGCGACTTGATCCAGGTCTGCAGCGGCGTGTCCACCAGGCGCTCGAACAGCCAGGCCGCCGCGATCGTCGCCGGGATGGCCAGCGCCCATAGCGTCCACTGGGCGGCGATCGGCAGGCCGAGCTTGGCGTCGACCATCCGCACGAGGCCAAACCACACAACGGCGGTCAGGGTGTTGGTCAGGAACAGCGGGAACGACAGGCGCCCCGCCGCGCCCGCCCAGCGCCAGGCGCGTGGCTTAGAAGCGCCGGCGGCGTAGATCAGGAACGCCAGCAGGGCCAGGCTGAGATAGTCGAAGTTTCCGAGAGCCTGCACGCCGATGACCATGGCCAGGCTGGTCGCCGCCAGCGGCAGGGCTTGCTGCTGGGCTAGGCGCGTGACGGGCAGGCGGGCGACCAGGACGCCGATCAGGAATAACGGCACGCCGCGGATCAGGCCGAAGCGCAGCGGCAGCTGATAGCCGGGCACGCCAAACGCCAGCAGCGCGGCCTGGTCGATGATGATCCAGACGCAGACGCCCATGGCCAGCAGTCGCAGCGGCCGCGACGTGGCGGCCACTTTGCGCCAGACCATCGGGAAGAGGGCGTAGGCCACCATCAGGGCCGACAGGGTCCAGGTGGGCATGTTCCAGCCCGAGGTTCCCGGAACGAACCAGGCCTGCACCAGGAAGATCTGCGGCAGCAGCTGGTCCCACCGGAACCATTGCGGGTTCTGCGGAGCGAGGCCGATCGCCGTGGTGGCCAGGAAGAAGGCGACGAACAGGGCCAGCATGACGAGGTGCGGGGGCCAGATCCGCTGCACGCGGCGCTTCAGGAACGTCCAGGCGCCAACCTCGGCGCTCAGGACGCGCGATCCATAGGTCCTGGCCAGGACGTAGCCGGACAGTATGAGGAAGAAATCGGTCGCCAGATAGCCGCGCCCGAAGGCCGGCGAGAGGCTGAACAGCGACACCGGGGCGCGCTCGGCGACGTGATAGAGCACGATGAACAGGGCCGCCAGGAAGCGCAGGGCGTCCAGCGGACCGTCCCGGGACAGGACGGGCGTGGCGTTCGCTTTAGCGAAACCTGTGCCGGCATTGAACATCGGAAACTCCTTCGCCTCCGACGCCGCAAGGGGCGGGCCAAGTTTCGCCTGACGGGCGAGCGCATCGGCGACTCCCCCCGCCGGAGCCGCGTTGCTAACCTGCCTGCGTTCCCCGCCGCCCGGATTCGCCCCGTGTCTCAGATCGCCGTCGCCGACCTCACCGAAGCCCAGGCCGTCGAGGAACTGGAGCGTCTGGCCGACCTCTTGGCGACGCACGACATCGCCTATCACCAACAGGACAATCCGACGGTCAGCGACGCCGAGTACGACGCGCTAAAGCGCCGGAACCTCGATATCGAGACCCGCTTCCCGCATCTGGTGCGCGACAATTCCCCGTCGATGCGGGTCGGCGCCGCGCGGGCCGAGCAGTTCGCGCCGGTGGAGCACGGCGTGCCGATGCTCAGTCTGGACAACGCCTTCTCGAACGACGAGGCGATCGAGTTTGACGCCCGCATCCGGCGCTTCCTGCGGATCCCGCCGTCCGAGACGGTCGCCTACACCGCCGAGCCCAAGATCGACGGCCTGTCGGCCTCACTGCGCTACGAAAAGGGCGTCCTGGTTCAGGGCGCAACGCGGGGCGACGGGCGCGTGGGCGAGGACGTCACCGCCAATCTGCGCACCATCGCCGACATTCCCCACCGCCTGAAGGGCTCGGGCTGGCCCGACGTGATCGAGGTGCGCGGCGAGGTCTATGTCGAGCTGGAGGCCTTCGCCGCCTTCAACACGGCCGCCGAGGCGGCCGGTCAGCGCACCTACGCCAATCCCCGCAACTTCGCCGCGGGTTCGCTGCGCCAGATTGATCCCAAGATCAGCGCCCAGCGGCCGCTGCGGTTCTTCGGCTACGCCTGGGGTCTGGTCTCGGAAGGCTTCGCCGACAGCCAGTGGGGTGCGCTGGAAAAGCTGGCCGAATGGGGTTTCGTGACCACGGCGCCGCCCGCCCAGCGCGTGCTGAACGCGCAAGGTCTGCTCGACATCTACGCCCAATTCGAGGTCCTGCGGCCAACCCTGGGCTTCGATATCGACGGCGTCGTCTACAAGGTCGATGAGCTGGAGCTCCAGCGCCGCCTGGGCTTCGTCTCGCGCTCGCCGCGCTGGGCGATCGCGCGCAAGTTCCCGGCGCAGCGCGCGCGGACGGTCCTGGAAGCCATCGACCTTCAGGTCGGCCGCACGGGCGCGATCACCCCGGTGGCGCGGCTGAGGCCGGTGACGGTTGGCGGCGTCTCGGTCACCAACGCCACGCTGCACAATGGCGACGAGATCGCCCGCCTTGATGTGCGGATCGGCGACACCGTCGTCATCCAGCGGGCCGGCGACGTGATCCCGCAGATTGTCGAGGTCGCCCTGGACGCGCGTCCCGATCCCGCGCCGCCGCCCTACGAGTTCCCCCACGTCTGCCCTTGCCCCTTGCAGACGCCGCTGGCGCGCGAGGTCACCGCATCGCGCCAGGAGTCGGTGGTGCGCCGCTGCACCGGCGAGTTCGCCTGTCCGTTCCAGCGGGTGGAGCACCTGCGCCACTTCACCGAGCCCGCCGACATCTTCAAACTGGCCCGCGACGAGGAAAAGCTGGCCGCGCTGCGCGAACGCGAGGGCTATGGCGAGACCTCGGTGGCCAACCTGGTCAAGGGGATCGAGGCGCGGCGCACGATCGGCATGGATCGGATGATCTATGGCCTGGGCGCACGCGACATCGGCGAGACCACATCGACGGTGCTGGCCCGCAACTTCGACCGCTTCGAGGACCTACAGGCCGCCGCCGAGGCCGCCGCCAAGGGACTGCCCGGCGAGACCTATCTCGAACTCTCGACCGCGCCCGGCGTCGGACCCAAGGCGCTGGACATGCTGATCGAGGCGGGAAAGGGCGGCCTCGTCGCCGATCCCTGGCCGCAGACTGACGATCTCGAAATCAAGATCGGCCATGCCGTCCCCAAGCTGACCAAGCCGGCGCGCGCGGCCCTGGCGCAGCGCTATGGAACCTGGGACGCCTTCGCCGACGGGCTCGTCGCCGCCGCCTCGGGGGCGCCGGGCGACGACTATCTGCACCTGGCGGCCATCGACGGCGTCGGCCCGGTCGCAGCCCAGTCCCTGGCGCGGTTCTTCGCCGAGGATCACAACCGTCAGAAGGTCGCCAACCTCGTCGCCGAGCTCGACGTCCAGCCGGTGGCCAAGCCCAAGACCGACACCGCCGTGGCCGGCAAGACCATCGTCTTCACCGGTTCGCTGGAGAAGATGACCCGAGACGAGGCCAAGGCCCAGGCCGAGGGCCTTGGCGCCAAGGTCGCGTCTTCGGTGTCGAAGAAGACCGATCTGGTGGTCGCGGGACCCGGCGCCGGCTCCAAGCTCAAGACGGCGACGGACCTGGGCATCCAGGTGATGACCGAGGACGAGTGGCTGGCGCTGGTCGGCGCATGAAGGTCATCGCCATCGACTTCGAGACCGCCAACGAGCAGCGCGCCAGCCCGTGCTCGATCGGCCTGGCCTGGATCGAGGACGGCGAGGTCGCGCGCGTCGAGCACCACTATATCCGCCCGCCCGGCAACCGTTTTGCAGGGTTCAACATGGCGTTTCACGGCATCCGGCCCGAGCATGTCGCGGACGCCGACGAGTGGCCGGACGTGCTGGAGCGCCTGCGGCCGGAGCTGGAGGGGGCGCTGGTCCTCGCGCACAACGCCTCGTTTGACATCAGCGTGATCCGGCGCACCTCCGAGCACTACGGCGTGCGGGCCCCGAGCTTTGATTATCTGTGTACGGTGCAAGTGGCGCGCAGCGTCTGGCCCGAGCGGGCCCCGGCCGGCACCGCGAGCATGACCGGCCCGTCGACCGTGGGCACCTTGACGCGCGCGCCGGCGACAGCCTCCTTGAGGCTGACGGGCAGATCGAGGCGCACATGATCGCCGTCCACACGTACCTCGGGAAGCGGCGCCTGCCGCGCACCGCGGCCGCGCC
>NCDQ01000251.1 GCA_002280275.1 Caulobacter vibrioides
TCGCGCCCCTTGATCGCCGCGCGCAGGATCTCGACCGTGTCGCTGTCGATCGGCGTTTTCAAGAAACTGACAAGCAGGTGACTGGGTCGCTTGGCCGCCTGTTCCCGGAACGGGTTTGCGGCGATCACCGCCTGGAGCTCAGCAGGCGTGCGGACCATGAAGTCCGTGCGAAGCCCCATCCGCTTTTCCAGGCCCTCCTCCAGCCGCCTCTCAAGATCCTCGCCGGCCCCGCCCCAGAGCACGAGATTGCCGCTGGCAAGAAGGGTTTTGGCGCTCTCGAACCCCAGGTCGCGCGCCAGGCCCAGCAGGTCATCCTTGAGAACCTTCCGCCCGCCCACATTGACAGCGCGCAGCAGGGCGATGTGGGCGGTCATGGCGACGTCTCTGCAGTTGATGCTTGGCGATTAGGCGCTGAGGAAGTCCGAAGCAAGCCGAAGCGGCTGCCTCTCGCTTTTCTCGCGAGTGTGTTTGCCTTCACGTTCAACCCAAAGCTAAGCTTTTGGGCTGATTTCGTGCTGCGGGGGGGGGCATTATGGATTTTGTGATGAAGGCTGGGTCGCTACTCGCCGGACTAGCGCAACATCTGGCGCTGTTCGGTACGTGGCTGATGGAAGTGTTTAGAGGAACAGCCTGGATGTCGAACTGGGTGCAGGCTCTATGCGCGCTGGCCGCGATCCCGATCACTTGGTTGATCGCATCCTACAGCGGTCGCCAGGCGAGCCAGGCGGTAATGGTCCAGTACTTTCTCGATCGTCGCAGGGAGTCGGAAAAGCAGGACGAGGAGGCCAGGGCGCTGTTGTTCGGGCGGCACTGCAATCTTGCTACCCAAATCCTATTCTGCTCACTTCGACTGCGCTGGGCCGGCGAAAGCCTGCAGCGGCTGAAGGATGACAGCGGACCATTCCAACGGGCGGAAGATTTCCAGCATCTGGTCTGCATCGTGAGGCACTACGCACAGGCCATCCAGCAACTCAACATGCAGGATGCGAGACACTTAAGAACCGCACGGCGCACTGGGCCGGCATGTGGGCGGTCAACCACAGCAGAGCTGTTGCTGACCGGCTTCAGGGCCTGATAGACCGAATTCCAGACGTACAGAGCTGGATGGAGCAACATCGGACAGATCTGGAGAAGGCTTTGCATAGCGACGATGTCCCTATGCCGCCGGCCTTGCTGACAAGCCTTTCTCATTGGGGCTCAACGGGTCAACCCCAGCCCATTGGCGGCACCAAGACAGTGGCCGCAGCGACATGAGCGACGTTGCCCTCAGACTGTCATACGGTTAGACCGCGCTCGACCGTTTTTCCGGAGATCGCCGCATGACCGCCACGCGTATCGAGACCGACACCTTTGGCCCGATCGAAGTCGCCGCCGACCGCTATTGGGGCGCGCAAGCCCAGCGCAGCCTGGGCAACTTCAAGATCGGCTGGGAAAAGCAGCCCCTGCCCGTCGTCCGCGCCCTGGGCATCGTCAAGCGCGCCGCCGCCGAGGCCAATCTGGCGCTGGGCAAGCTGGATCCCAAGATCGCCGAGACGATCATCGCTGCGGCCAATGAAGTCATCGAGGGCAAGCTGAACGACCACTTCCCGCTGGTCGTCTGGCAGACGGGCTCGGGCACCCAGTCGAACATGAACGCCAACGAGGTGATCTCGAACCGCGCCATCGAGATGCTGGGCGGCGAGATGGGCAGCAAGAAGCCCGTCCACCCCAACGACCACGTCAATATGAGCCAGTCGTCGAACGACACCTTCCCGACGGCCATGCACATCGCCTGCGCCGAGCAGGTGGTCCACGACCTGATCCCGGCCCTCAAGCACCTCCATAAGGCCCTGGCCGCCAAGGCCGCCGAGTGGAAGGACATCATCAAGATCGGCCGCACCCACACCCAGGACGCCACCCCGCTGACTCTGGGCCAGGAGTTCGGCGGCTACGCTCAGCAGATCGAGAACGGCATCGCCCGCATCGAGATGACCCTGCCGATGCTGATGCAACTGGCGCAGGGCGGCACCGCCGTCGGCACTGGCCTGAACGCGCCCGTCGGCTTCGCCGAGCTGGTGGCCGAGAAGATCGCCGGCATCACGGGCCTTGGCTTCACGACCGCCCCGAACAAGTTCGAAGCCCTGGCCGCCCATGACGCCATGGTCTTTACGCACGGGGCCATCAACACGGTCGCCGCCTCGCTGTTCAAGATCGCCAACGACATCCGCTTCCTGGGCAGCGGCCCGCGCGCCGGCCTTGGCGAACTGGCCCTGCCGGAGAACGAGCCCGGCAGCTCGATCATGCCGGGCAAGGTCAATCCGACCCAGTCGGAAGCCCTGACCCAGGTCTGCGCCCAGGTGTTCGGCAACCACTCGACCCTGACCTTCGCCGGCAGCCAGGGCCATTTCGAGCTGAACGTCTTCAACCCGGTGATGGCCTACAACTTCCTGCAGTCGGTCCGCCTGGTCGCCGACGCCGCCATCAGCTTCACCGACAACTGCGTGGTCGGCATCGAGCCGCGCGTCGACAACATCAAGAAGGGTGTCGAGAACAGCCTGATGCTGGTGACGGCCCTGAACGGCAAGCTGGGCTATGACGCCTGCGCCAAGATCGCCAAGACCGCGCACAAGAACGGCACCACCCTGCGCGAAGAGGCCGTCGGCGGCGGCTATCTGACGAACGAAGAGTTCGACCAGTACGTCCGCCCGGAGAAGATGATCTCGCCGGGCTGATCTACCGATGCTCCAGCTCGTCCGCATTTTCGACGAGCTGCCGGAAGGCTTTGGCGACCTGGTCGCCGAGGCCTCCGGCGAAGGCGTTCGTAACATGGCTCTGCTGGCGGAAAGCTGGCTGGTCGGCGTGCGCTTCCAGAACGACGGCGAGGCCTTGCTCGCCGCCTTCCTGGCTGGGGAGTTGGCGGGTGTCGGCGCCATGACGCTTGAACCCGCCGCCCTTGAGCCCGCGCGGCGTCTGCGCCGCTTCTATGTCCGCCCAGCCTTCCGCCGACGCGGCGTCGCCACCGCCCTCGCCTCAGCGCTGATCCATGAAGGCTTTAACAGCGTCAGGCTTCTGACCGTCAACGCCCGCGCCTCGCAGGCCGCCCCGTCGTTCTGGGAGGCGCAGGGGTTCGTGAGGGACGCAAGCGGCCCTTGGACACACGCCTTGCGGCAAGAATAGAATATTTTCTATTTTAGATTGATTTTCTGCCACAACGCGCCAAGGTGATCGCATGCTGTGAGATCAAGGCGCGCGATGTTAGTTTCCCGTCCTATGGACGTCCCTGACCTCGACCAAGGCATTGACCCAGATTTGCTAGCCCAGGCTGAGCGGCTCGGGATTTCGGTCGTCGGTATGAGCGAGACCCGACTGCGCCTGCATCTCCAGAAGGTCGATCCCGCCGGCGGCGAAGAACGCGCGCGGCGCTGGGCGGAAGAGAACGCCGAAGCGATCAGGGAACATAACGAGCGTATCGCGCAACGTGGTCTGATTTCGGACCATTTCAGGCGTTGGTAATTGCGCCAGTTCGATGCCTATCAGAACCCATCCGCTGAAGCTCGCGGCCTAGCTCCCTACCTCGTTGTTATCTCCTCGCATCACCTGCGAGGGCTATCCGAAGTCATTGTCGCGCCCGCCGTCAAAAATGCGACTCGTTTGGTCTGCGAACTGGAGATTGAGGTCGAGATCCAAGGCGAGCCACTGGCTCTGCTTATCAGCGAGCTCTTTAGCCTGACAGCGACCACCCTGCGTCGTCGCGCCTGCAGCCTCGCTCAGCACGAAGACGCCATTCGCCGCGCGCTGGAGAGACTATTCACCGGCTTCTAGAGCATTTTTCGAGCGAAGTGGTTCCGGTTCGCGTGAAGAAAAATTCGCCAAAACAAAAGACTAGAGCTCACGGCCTGACGCAGTCAGGTCGTGAGCTCCAGACTACCGCTTGACCACCGCAACGCCGATCGGGGCCAGGGCGATGCGCGCCAGTTGCAGGTCCTTGATGGCGAAGGGGATGCCGATGATGGTGATCGCTTCAGCCACCGCGACCAGCAGGTGGCTCAGCGCCAGCCACCAGCCGGCGAGCAGGAACCAGATCACATTCAGCAGGGTCCCGATCGGGCCCGTGCCGATATCTTGCTGACCCGTCACGATCTCGCGGCTGACGATCTCCTTGCCGAACGGCCAGAAGGCGAAACCAGCGATGCGCCAAGCCGCGCCGGCGTAGGGCAAGCCCACGATGGTGATCGCCAGAATGACCCCGGCCAGCAGCCAGCCGAGACCGGTGACGAAGCCACCGCAGATGAACCAGAGAACGTTCAGGATAAAGCGGATCATGTGTTGCCCCAAAGAGAGACCCTAGAGGTGGCTCCACAAGGCCTGTCTGTGAAGGGCTTTCGACGTGGATTACGCCGAATTCACAGCTCTACTTCAAGAGCTGCCAGCGGCGCGCCCAGCGGCTCTTGCACACGGGGGCCAGCGCCAGCAAATAGATCCCGGCGTAGACGATTGATCCGGCGACAATCAGCGCCCACGACCAGGGCCCCGGCATCTGGAGGGTTGGCGCAGTCGTCACCCAGTCGTGGCGCGGCGAATTGAACTCCAGCCACAGCCCCCCGACCCAGAGCACCGAGAACAGGGTCACCACAGGATAGCGCAGCGCCGGATGGCGCTGGATCAGCAGAAAGGTCTGGAGCAAGGCCATCGCGACAAACGCGGCGAAGCCCGCGAGCCAGGGCTGCCAGGCGCCGCTCAGGAACCGCGCGACGCGAAGGCCCGCCCAGCCTGGCGCCCATAGCACCGGGCCCAGCAGCAACAGCACGCAGACTGTCACCAACAGCACGCCCAGGCCGCCGCCAATCACCTTGCCGGCCGCTGCTCCCGCCTCGTGCGGTCGAATATTGGGATCCCCCGCCGGATTTTCAGGCGAGGTGGCGATCACGGTCCGCAGGCGCGGCGGCTTCTCGCCCGGCTTCAGCGGCG
>NCDQ01000252.1 GCA_002280275.1 Caulobacter vibrioides
GGATTACGAAGGCCATGCCCCCGGCGGCCTGGAAGTGGTTCACGTCGGCCGAACCGTTCGGATAGACCCGCGCCAAGAGCGGCGTGGCCTTGGAGATGTCGTCCAGGTCCTCCAGGGTCAGCTGCACGCCCGCCGCGGCGGCCATGGCGATGATGTGCAGCGCCAGATTGGTCGAGCCGCCCGTCGCCATCAGGCCCACCACGCCGTTGACGATCGACTTCTCGTCGATCATGCGGCCGACCGGCATGAACTGATTGCCCTTGTTAGTCACGGCAGCGACGCGACGCGCGGCCTCCTTGACCAGAGCCTCGCGTAGCGGCGTGTTCGGGTGAACAAACGCCGAGCCGGGCAGATGGAAGCCCATCAGCTCCATCAGCATCTGGTTGGTGTTGGCCGTGCCGTAGAAGGTGCAGGTGCCCGGGCCGTGATAGCTGGCGCTCTCGGCCTCCAGCAGTTCGGCGCGACCGACCTTGCCCTCGGCGTAGAGCGCGCGGATGCGGGCCTTTTCGCTGTTGGGCAGGCCCGAAGTCATCGGACCGGCGGGCACGAACAGGGCCGGCAGGTGGCTGAACGTCAGGGCGCCGATAACGAGGCCCGGCACGATCTTGTCGCAGACGCCGAGATACAGCGCCGAGTCGAAGGCGTCGTGGGTCAGGGCGACGGCGGTGGCCATGGCGATCACGTCGCGCGAGAACAGCGACAGCTCCATCCCCGGACGGCCTTGGGTGACGCCGTCGCACATCGCCGGCACGCCGCCGGCGAACTGGGCGGTCGCGCCTACTTCACGCGCCGCGTCCTTGATCATCGCCGGATAGGCTTCCAGCGGCTGGTGGGCCGACAGCATGTCGTTATAGGCCGAGACGATGCCGATGTTCGGCGCGTTCGGGTCGAGCGCGCGCACCTTGTCGACGCCCGGCGAGGCGGCGAAGGCGTGGGCCCAGTTGGCGCAGGACAGCTTGGCCCGTCCCGGCTGGTTCTCGATGGCCCGCTCCATATTGGCCAGATAGGCCGCGCGGCTGTCTTTGCTGCGCGCCACAATGCGGGCGGTGACTTCGGCGATGACCGGGTTCAGGCTCATGGCGATCTACTCCGCCCAGAGGATGCGGACCTTGGCGCGGTCCTGTTTCAGAATGGCGGCGACCGGCAGGGCCGGATCGACGTCGCCTTCCAACAACGCCTTCTTGGCCGCCCCGGTGACGAGCAGCACGATCAAATCTGTGCGCGTCAGAGCGGTGAGAGTCAGGCTCAAACGCGGAATGTCCGGCGCCGGGTCGCCAGGGGCCACGGCCAGAACCGAGCGGTCGGAGGCCAGGTCCAGGCCCGGCGCCAGCGCAGGATTGCCCGGAAACAGCGAAGCAAAGTGGCCGTCCGGACCAACGCCCAGCAGGACGACACCGAACGGCGTAGCGGCGTTCACGCCCGCCTCGGCCTTGCGCGCGCTCTCTTCATGGCTCACGCCCTCAAAGAACAGCGGCGCGAACCCGGCCTTGGCCGCCTCCCCCACCAGCAGGTGGCGGCGAACCAGCCCCTCGTTACTGCTGGGGTCGGTGGCCGGGACGAACCGCTCGTCGGTGAGGGTGACCGTGATCTTGTCCCAAGGCGCGGTCATGGTCGCCATGCGGTCATAGACCGGCGCCGGCGTCGAGCCGCCGGTCGCGGCGAAACCGACCCGGCCGTGGCTGGCCACGGCGGTCGTCAGCGCGCCGACCAGGATCGAGGCGGCGGCGTCGTACAGGTCTTCGCGCGATGCGAAGGCTTCGAGCTTGGTGGGGGTATTGAGCATCGTCAGGCCTTCCAGGCCCGGCCGCCGGGCGAGATCAGCCCCTGAGCCGACTGCGGTCCCCAGGTGCCGGCCGCATAGTGGGCCGGCTCGATCTTGGCCTCTTCCCAAGCGGCCGAAACGCCATCGATGAAGCGCCAGGCCTGCTCGACCTCGTCGCGACGCACGAACAGGGTGCGGTCGCCGCGGAACGCGTCGACGAACAGCTTTTCATAGGCGATGCGGCGACGGCCGCCGGTCTGGCCGAACGACAGCGACAGCGGCAGCGATTGCAAGCGCATGCCCTCGTCCGAAAGGCCCGGCCGCTTGTTCATGATCGTCAGCGAGATGTCCTCATCCGGCTGCAGATCGATCACCAGACGGTTGGCGCATAGTTCGCCGTCGGTGGCCTGACCGAAGATGTTGTGCGGCAACGGCTTGAACTGGACGACGATCTGGGTGCGGCGATCGGGCAGGTTCTTGCCGGTGCGCAGGAAGAACGGCACCCCGTCCCAGCGCCAGTTGTCGATGGCCACCTTCATGGCCACGAAGGTCTCGGTCTTCGTCGGCTTGCCGACCTCCTCGACATAGCCCGCCCGCGCGCCGCCCTCGACCACGCCGGCGACGTACTGACCGCGTACGGTGTCGTGGGCGACCGTCTCCTTGGTGAAGGGCCGCAAGGAGCGCAGCACCTTGACCTTCTCGTCGCGCACGGCGTCCGGATCAAAGCCCGACGGCGCCTCCATCGCGACCAGGCACAGCAGCTGCAGCATGTGGTTCTGCACCATGTCCCGCAGCGCGCCGTACTCGTCATAGTACGGCCAGCGGTCGCCGACCTTCTCGGTCTCGGCGATGGTGATCTGCACGTGGTCGATCGTGTTGCGATCCCACAGCGGCTCGAACAGCACGTTGGCGAAGCGCAGCGCCGTCAGGTTCTGGACCGTTTCCTTGCCCAGATAGTGGTCGATACGGAAGACTTGGCTCTCGTCGACCACGGCGGCGACGGCGGCGTTGGTCGCCTTGGAGCTCTCCAGGTCACGACCCAGCGGCTTCTCGAGAATCAGACGGGTTTGCGGACCAGTCAGGCCAGCGGCCTGAAGCGCCTGGCAGGCCGGGCCGTAGAGGCTGGGCGACAGCGAGAAGAAGATCACCAGCGTGCCGTGCTCGCCGATGCGCTCGGCCAGCTTTTTGGTGTCGTCTTCGCTGGTGATGTTGGCCGGAACGTAGTCGAGACGCGCGGCGAGGCGATTCCAGACCGCCTCTTCGACCGAGGCGCGCTTGCCCAGTTGCTCGCGCACCAGCGCCTTGTAGCTGGCCGCGTCGTGGTCGGCCCGTGCGACGCTGATGATCCGAAGATCATGCGGCAGCAGCCGGTCAAGTTCGAGGAAGTAGAGCGAAGGCAGCAGCATTCGGAGCGCCAGATCGCCCGCTCCGCCCAGCAGCACCAAGACTTCGCGGCCGTTATCGCCGGCTTCGTTGTTCTTAGCCAATGTCGTCCACCCTATGACAACGTTGTCATGACATGCCTGCGACTGAAAGGCAAGCGGCCGCGCGTCACGCCCATCCGATTGGCGCGCGGCGGGCCCTAACTAGGCCAATCGCCCGGAGCCCGCCATAAGACCAATTCGTTTTCAGATCAGATATTTGGCGAATTCCCCCGCCGCCTCGAAACGCCTTGCCCTTGTGGGGGCGTTTAGACAGGCGTTTGAGGTGAGCCCTGCCCTATCCGCCAGCGCGCGCGGGCGCCCCCGCCGGCTGCCCGGTACGGAAGCGTTCCTTCAGGCGCCCGATCCAGCCGTTGAACGCTTCATTGTCGGCGGTGACACGCCCAAAGTCGGCGGCGGACACCGAGCCCAGCGACATACCCTGTAGCGCCACCCGAAGACCTTCGGGGTTGCTCGCCGTATCGATGAAGCCGGACCAGCGGGCGCGCAGTCGCCCCAGCGCCGCGTCGTCATCCGCCAAGCTATAGGCCACGGCGGCGCGCAGCAGCCGGGCCTCCTCGGGGGCGCTCAACGCTCCGCCGGTTCTGAAGCGGTCGCCCAACGCACGCTCATAGAGCGCGCCGGCGGCCGGCCATGACTTTTGCTTCCAGGCGATTTCGCCGCGGATTTCCTGCCCGTCGCGGCTGGTGTCGGTTTCCACGAGATCGAGCGCCGCGTCATAGCGCCCAAGCCCCATCAGAGCGCGCGCCGTGGCCAGACGCCGCTCGGCGTTCAGAGCCGGCGGCAGGATCGTCGTGCGGGTCGCGTTGATCGTGTTCAGCGCGTCCTCGGGCTTCTTATCCATCAGGTAGATCCAGGCCAGATCCGT
>NCDQ01000253.1 GCA_002280275.1 Caulobacter vibrioides
ACCTCCAGCACCTTGCCGGGCTTGGGGCCATAACGGCCGCCGTGCGCGCCCACCTGGGCCAGGACGAGGTCGCCGTCCTTGAACTCGTGGGCGACACTCGGGTCCAGGACAAGGCTCTCCTTGGACTTGCGATCCACCGGCTCGACGCGGACTTCGCGCCGATGCTTGCGGATGACGCCTAGGATTTTGTGGGCGCTCTGGCCCAGCTTCTTGATCAGCTTGGCCTCGAACTCGCCGGTCTCCAGCCGCTCGAAGCGGACCAGCAGGCGGTCGCCCAGGCCCGGCGCGCCGGCGGCGGCCTCGCCCTTGCCGGGCGCGAGGCGGACATTGGGCACGTCGTCGTCGGACTTGGTCAGCTTCACATAGAGCTCGCCGTCGCCGTCGCGCTCGACCACGTCGGCCACGCCGACGGGGGGCAGGGAGCCGGCTTCGGCGAAGCCCTTGCGGCCGCGCTTGGCCAGCGCGCCTTGCGCTTCTAACTCGCGGATCATCTCGCGCAGGGCCCGGCGGTCGGCGCCCTTCAGGCCAAAGTGCCGGGCGATGTCGGCCTTGCCGGTCTCGCCCGCGTCGCGCAGGAACGCCAGCAGCGTCTCGCGATCAGGCAGGCCTGCGGGCGGCTTGGGCTTGAAGGTCTTGGTCGGGCGAAGTTTGGCCATGTCCTGCCTTAACGCGTTCGGCGGCCTTAGGGAAACGCGGGGTGGGCTTTGCGCCCCCTCCGTCGCGACGCGTATCCGCATCGCGACACCTCCCCCGCGTTGCGAGGGAGGAGGCTAGATCGTCCTGCCCCGTGCAACGGGGGAGGTGGCGCGGCGCCGACAGGCGACGTGACGGAGGGGGCGTTCTGGCCCTGCCTCAGTACAGATCCTCGATCGACTTCGGCGCCTGCGGTTCGACCGGCTTGGTCTCGGCGACGGCCGCCGCAGGCGCCGGCGGCGGGGCCTCGACCACCGGCGCGGGCGGCGGGGCTTCCTGTTCGACGGTCTCGACCTCGACGGCCTTGGGCTTGGGCTTTTCGACCGGCGGCGGCTCGTAGGCGAGGGCGGGGGTGGCGTCCTTGACGGGCGCGCCGGAGGCCTCGGCGAGCGGCTGCTGGCTGGCCACGGGACCGCCACGATCAAGCTTCATGGCGTTCATCAGGCCCATGGCGAAGCCGCCGATGCAGCACAGCACCAGGGCCACGACCACGACCTGCAGCGGCAGGGGACGTTCCAAGGTCGTCATGAGTGAAGTCTACTCCCGTCCCTGAGGGCTGAACAGGCGTCAGCCCTCGTCGTCCCAGGGCGCGGCGCCGTCGTCGGACGTCTCCTTCGCCTTGGACTTCGCCGGAGCCTTCTTAGCAGCGGGCTTCTTGGCGGCGGGCTTTTTCGCGGCCGTCTTCTTGGCCGGCGCGTCGCCCTCCGCCTTGGCCTTGGATTTGGTGGCCGTCGCCTTCTTGGCGGGCTTCTTGCCGCCGCCCTTGGCTGCGCGCTCGGCGATCAGGGCCAGGGCCTCTTCCAGCGTGATGGCCGCCGGATCCTTGCCCTTGGGCACGTTGGCGTTGGTGTCGCCGTGCTTGATGTAGGGGCCGAAGCGGCCCGACAGCACGCGGATCGGCTTGCCGTCCTCGGGGTGATTGCCGAGTTCCGCCAGGGCCGCGGCGGCCCCGCGCTGCGGACGACCGCCGCCGGCGCGCTTGTCGGCCAGGATGGCGACGGCGCGGTTGAGGCCCACGTCGAACACCTCATCGGCGTTCTCCAGATTGGCGTAGGTGCCGTCGTGCAGCACGAACGGTCCGAAGCGTCCGAGGCCCGCCGTGATGACCTTGCCGTCGTCCGGATGCTTGCCCACCTCGCGCGGCAGCGAGAGCAGGCGCAGGGCCTTCTCAAGATCCATGGCCGAGGCGATCCACCCCTTGGGCAGGGATGAGCGCTTGGGCTTGTCGCCGCTGCCTTCGGCGGCCAGTTCTTCGACATAGGGACCAAAGCGGCCGTTCTTCAGCCAGACCGCCAGGCCCGTGGCCGGGTTGAGGCCCAGTTGCTTGTCAGCGCTCTCGGCGTCGCCGTCGCCCTCGGACACGCCCAGCTGGCGCGTGTAGCGGCACTCGGGATAGTTCGAGCAGCCGATGAAGGCCCCAAACTTGCCGGTCTTCAGCGACAGCTGGCCGGAGCCGCAGGTCGGGCACAGGCGCGGGTTCGAGCCATCGCCCTTGTCGGGGAAGATGTGCGGGCCCAGGGCCTCGTTCAGGGCGTCGAGGACATTGGTGGTGCGCAGCTCGGCGATCTCGCCGACGGCGGCGTGGAAGTCCTTCCAGAATTCGCGAAGGAATTCCTTCCAGTCCAGCTTGCCGTCCGAGACGAGGTCGAGCTTCTCCTCCAGCGCGGCCGTGAAGTCGTACTCGACATAGCGCTTGAAGAACTGCTCCAGGAACGCGGTGACCAGGCGGCCCTTGTCCTCGGGGATGAAGCGCTGCTTCTCCATGCGGACATATTCGCGGTCGCGCAGCACGCCCAGCACCGAGGCGTAGGTCGACGGACGGCCGATGCCCAGCTCTTCCATCTTCTTGACGAGGCTGGCTTCGGAATAGCGCGGGGGCGGTTCGGTGAAGTGCTGGTCGGCGCGCGACTTCAGAACCTTGGCGCTGGCGCCCTCGGTGATGGCGGGCAGGCGGGCGCTGTCCTCGTCGCCCTCGTCGTCGCGGCCTTCTTCATAGACCGCCAGATAGCCGGGGAACTGCACCACCTGGCCGGTGGCGCGCAGTCCGGTCTGTCCGTCGGCGCTGGTCAGGTCGACGGTCGTGCGCTCGATGCGGGCGCTCTCCATCTGCGAGGCGATGGTGCGCTTCCAGATCAGTTCGTACAGACGCCCTAACTCCGGCTCCAGGCGCAGCGAGCCGGGGTTGCGGCCCATGGCGGTCGGGCGGATGGCTTCGTGGGCCTCCTGCGCGTTCTTGGCCTTGGACTTGTACATCCGCGGCGAGTCCGGGACGTACTCCTTGCCATAGACCGCGCCGATGACGTCGCGGGCCTCGAAGATGGCTTCAGGCGCCATCGAGACGCCGTCGGTCCGCATATAGGTGATCAGGCCCACCGTCTCGCCGCCGATATCGACGCCTTCGTACAGCTTCTGGGCGGCCTGCATGGTGCGCTGGGCCGAGAAGCCCAGCTTGCGGGCGGCTTCCTGTTGCAGAGTCGAGGTGGTGAAGGGCGGGGCGGGCGAGCGCTTGCCGGGCTTCTTCTCGACGGCCTCGACCTTGAAGACGGCGGCCTCGACGGCGGCCTTGGCGGCCAGGGCCGAGGCCTCGTTGCCGAGGTCGAACTTGGTGAGCTTCTTGCCCTCGTGCTTGACCAGACGCGCCAGGAACGGGTCGGATCCGGCCGAAACGTCGGCGTCGACGGTCCAGTATTCCTGGGTCTTGAAGCGCTCGATCTCCAGCTCGCGATCGACGACCAGGCGCAAGGCCACCGACTGCACGCGGCCGGCCGAGCGGCTGCCCGGCAGCTTGCGCCACAGCACCGGCGAGAGCGTAAAGCCGACCAGATAGTCGAGGGCGCGGCGGGCGAGATAGGCCTCGACCAGCTCCATGTCGAGGTCGCGCGGAGCCCGCATGGCCTCGGTCACGGCGGTCTTGGTGATGGCGTTGAAGGTGACGCGCTGGACGGTCTTGTCCTTCAGCGCCTTCTTCTTGTTGAGCACTTCCAGGACGTGCCAGCTGATCGCCTCGCCTTCGCGATCCGGGTCGGTGGCCAGAATCAGGCGGTCGGCCTTCTTCATCGCATCGACGATGTCGCTGACGCGCTTGGAGGCCTTGGCGTCGACCTCCCAGCTCATGGCGAAGTCGTTGTCCGGCTCCACCGAGCCGTCTTTCGACGGCAGGTCGCGGATGTGGCCGTAGGAAGCGAGAACCGTGTAGTCGGACCCGAGGTACTTATTGATGGTCTTGGCCTTGGCCGGGCTCTCGACGACGACGACGTTCATTCTGACTCTTGTTCAGGAAAAAGAGATCGCCCTGCAGGCGAGCGGCGCGAAAGTGGGGGCTTCACTAGGGGTCTGTCAACGAAGGACCCGGAAAACAGTCAGGCTTTGGTGTTTGGTA
>NCDQ01000254.1 GCA_002280275.1 Caulobacter vibrioides
GGTCTGATCTTCTCGTGGTCGCTGATCGGCCTATTCGCCTTCGTCGTCGTGCGCGGCCTTTACAAGGCGATGAAGCTCAATGACCCGTTCGAGCAGGTCGCGGCGGCCGGATTGTTCGTGCTGTTGGGCCAGCAGGCGCTGATCAATATCGCGGTGAACTTGAACATGATCCCAACCAAGGGCATGACGCTCCCGTTCATCAGTTACGGGGGCTCCTCGATGCTCGCGATGGGATTGACGCTGGGCATGGCCCTGGCCTTGTTGCGCAAACGCCCTGGCGCCTATGGCGCGAGCGGCGAATTCAGACTCGGCGGCGCCTTCGCCTGATGAGCAAGCTGGCTGTCGTCGCCGCCGGGGGAACCGGCGGCCACATGTTCCCCGCCCAGGCCCTGGCCGAGGCGCTCACCGCGCGCGGCTGGCGGGTCGTGCTGGCCACGGATGATCGCGGCGCGCTGTACGCCGACAAGTTCCCCGCCGAGGAGCGTTTGGCCCTGTCGGCCGCCACCGCCAAGGCCAATGACCCGCTGGGCATGATCAAGGCCGGCTTTGTGGTGATGCAGGGCGTGCTGGAGGCCCGCGCGGCCTTCAAGCGTCTCGATCCCGCCGTGGTGGTCGGCTTTGGCGGCTATCCGGCGCTGCCGGCCTTGCTGGGGGCCTTGTCGCAAGGCCGTCCCACCGTCATCCACGAACAGAACGCGGTGCTGGGCCGTGTGAACCGCTTCCTGGCCCCCCGCGTCAACGAAGTGGCCTGCGCCTTCCCGACCCTGGAGAAGGCTGCGCCTTCCGTGAAGGCCCGCGCTCACGTGGTGGGCAACCCTGTGCGACCGCCGGTGCGCGAGCTGTTCGACGCGCCCTATCTGGCGCCCGAGGTGCAACTGCGCCTGCTGGTCACCGGCGGAAGCCAGGGCGCGCGCCTGCTGTCCGAGCTGATCCCTGAGGCCGTGGCCAAGCTGCCCGAGGAGATGCGTGGCCGCCTGAAGGTGTTCCAGCAGGCCCGCGCCGAGAGCATGGAGCAGGCCCGGAAGACCTATCGCAACGCCATGGTCGAGTGCGAGGTCGCGCCGTTCTTCCGTGACATGGCCGGCTATCTGCGCCAGTCGCATCTGGTGATCGGCCGTTCGGGCGCCTCGACCTGCACCGAGCTGGCCGTGGCCGGCCGGCCCTCGATCCTGGTCCCGCTGAAGATCGCCGCCGACGACCACCAGCGCTTCAACGCCCGCCTGCTGGAAGAGGCCGGCGGCGCGGCCGTCTGCCTGGAGGACGAACTGACCGTCGACGTGATGGCCGCGGCCCTGAAGGCCCTGCTGTCCAAGCCTGAACGCCTGGAGAAGATGGCCGCCGGGGCGCGATCGGCGGCCAAGCCGAACGCGGCGGAGGAACTGGCGGATCTGGTGGAGAAGACGGCGCGGTAGGGCGAGAGGTCTTCAAACCTCGCTCGGCGATTGCCGGGTTGGCAGCTCTAGTTGGTCGGCATGGCGGCTCTCGCCAACCTTACGGCTCCGCCCCCGTTTCGATCAGTGGCCGCCCGATTTTCACCGCTTCTTCGACGCTTGCCGCCACCGGGACCTGCGCAAAGGGCTTCCAGCCGTCACAGACGACCTTGGCCATCGCTTCTTCAGCGCTTCCGGCGGGTAGGGGCTGGGCCGGACGGAGCGCGCCGGTCACGGGACCCTCGCGGCCGCCCGCGCGCACGCTGCCGAAGCCCGCATGGGCTATGGTGCGCGCGTCGCAGTCGATGACCTCGTGCCGCCAGCCGCCCCAGAACTCTTCCGCGCCGGCCTTGAAGCCGCCTTCGGTGACCTGCAGCACGCGCAGCTTGGCGGTGCGGCCCGTCCACTGGACGCCGCCCATGTCGACGAACATCGCAAAGCGCCCGACATCGGCCAAGCGCAGCTCAAGCGGGGCCGGAAGCGTCGCCGGGGAGGCGGTTTGGGCGAGCGCCGGTGTTGTCCACACAACCAGCGCCAACAGGGCGTTTCGCGTCGCGCGGAATTGGTCTAATCGGCTTTTCATGATCCAGCGTCGACGCCCCGTACCCTTCGAACTCGGCCCCGTGCACTTCATCGGCATCGGCGGCATTGGCATGTCCGGCATCGCCGAGATCATGCTGCGCATCGGCTACACCGTTCAGGGCAGCGACGCCAAGGCCAGCGCCAACACCGAGCGACTGGAAAAACTGGGCGCGCGCATCTTCATCGGCCACGACGCCGCCCACGTCGCGTCAAGGCCGACAATCCCGAGATGGTCGCCGGCCGCGACAAGCGTCTCCCCCTCGTCAGGCGCGCCGAGATGCTGGCCGAGCTGATGCGCCTGCAGTTCTCGATCGCGGTGGGCGGCACGCACGGCAAGACCACCACGACCTCGATGGTCGCCACCCTGCTGGACGCCGGGGGCCTGGACCCCACCGTCGTCAACGGCGGCATCATCAACGCCTATGGCACCAACGCCAAGGTCGGCGAGGGCGACTGGATCGTCGTCGAGGCCGACGAGAGCGACGGCTCGTTCCTGCGTCTGAAGTCGACGGTGGCCATCGTCACCAATATCGACGCCGAGCACCTGGACCACTGGGGCGACTTCGAAGCCGTGAAGAAAGGCTTCCAGGACTTCATCCAGAACATCCCGTTCTACGGCTTCGCCGCCGTCTGCACCGACCACCCCGAAGTGCAGGCCCTGACCGCGCGGATCGAGAACCGGCGGCTGGTGACCTATGGGACCAATCCGCAGGCCGAGGTGCGGGTCTCCAACATCGCCATGGGGCCCGAGGGCGCGACGTTCGACATCGTCGTATCGCCGCGTGACGGCGCTGTCGTCCGCTATGACGGCCTGAAGATGCCGATGGCCGGCCACCACAATGTGCTGAACGCCGCCGCCGCCGTGGCCGTGGCCCGCGAGCTGGGCGTCGACGCCGAAGCGATCGCGCGCGGCCTGGCCGGCTTTGGCGGGGTCAAGCGCCGCTTCACCACCACGGGCGTGGCCAACGGCATCCGCGTCGTCGACGACTACGGCCATCACCCCGTCGAGATCGCCGCCGTGCTGAAGGCGGCCCGCGCAGTGTCGACCGGCAAGGTCATCGCCGTCGTGCAGCCGCACCGCTACACCCGCCTGCGCGACCTGATGACCGAGTTCTCCAGCTGCTTCAACGACGCTGACACGGTGATCGTCGCCGATGTCTACACCGCCGGCGAGCAGCCGATCCCGGGCGTGGACCGCGACGCCCTGGTCGCGGGCCTCAAGAAGTTCGGCCACCGCCGGGCCCTGCCGCTGGAGAACCCGACGGCCCTGCCGCGCCTGATCGCCGCCGAGGCGACCAGCGGCGATCTCGTCGTCCTGCTGGGCGCCGGCGACATCACGACCTGGTCCTACGCCTTGCCGGGGCAGCTGGAAGCGCTGGCCAAGTGAGCTGGAAGACCCAACTCCCCGCCGTCCGCGGCAAGCTGCTGATCGACGAGGCGCTGGCGCCGTTCACCTGGTTCCGGGTCGGCGGTCCAGCCGACGTGGTGTTCCTGCCGGCTGACGAGCAGGACCTGTCGGATTTCCTCAAGGCGCTGGATCCGAGCGTACCGGTGATGGCGATCGGCGTCGGGTCAAACCTCCTGGTCCGCGACGGCGGCGTCGAGGGCGTGGTGATCCGCCTGGGCAAGGGCTTCAACGGCGTCGAGCCGCTGGGCGACAACCGCATCAAGGCCGGCAGCGCCGTGCCCGACGCCATCTTGGCCCGCAAGGCGGCCGAGGCCGGGATCGCGGGCCTGGAGTTCTATGTCGGCGTGCCGGGGACGATCGGCGGTGCGGTGATCATGAACGCCGGCTGCTACGGCGCCGAGACCGTCAATGTGGTCAAGTCCGTGCGCGTGATGGACCGCGCCGGCGCCGTCCGTGAGCTCTCGGTTGAGGATCTCCACTACACCTATCGCCACAGCGCTCTGCAGGACGGCGAGCCGGTGATCGTGCTGGACGCAATCTTCGAGGGGACGCCGGACGCGCCCGAGGCGATCAAGGCCCGCATGGCCGAGATCACCACCCGCCGCGAAACCACTCAGCCAATCCGCGAAAAGACCGGCGGTTCGACCTTCAAGAACCCGCCGGGTCACTCGTCCTGGAAGCTGGTCGACGAGGCCGGCTGGCGCGGCAAGCCGTTCGGTGGGGCGATGTTTTCGCCCCTGCACTGCAATTTCCTGATCAACACCGGCGAGGCCACGGCGGCCGACCTGGAAGGCCTCGGCGAGGCCGTGCGCGCCGACGTGCTGGCCAAGACCGGCGTCCAGCTGGACTGGGAAATCAAGCGGATCGGACGGGCGGGGTAGGAACGGTCAAGATCCTCCCCCGTGAAACGGGGGAGGTGTCGGCGAAGCCGACGGAGGGGGCGAGCTGGAGGTTGGCCGAACCGGCCCCCTCCGGCCCTCTGGGCCACCTCCCCCGCATCGCGGGGGAGGATCTGACCCCCTCAACCCCATTGCTGACTCCTCCTGGCGCGAACCGGTGTTATGACTCGCGCGCCGTTGGGGAGAATCTTTGCTCATGTTCCGTAGACTGTTGATCGCTTCCGCCGCCTTCGCCCTTGTTTCAGGCGCGGCGCACGCCCAGGACCTCAAGACCGCCGAGGCGCTGCGCGACAAGGCGCTGCGGGACTATCTGGCCTGGGACATCACCGAGGACCTGACCACCAATATCGGCCCGCGCCTCGTCGGCTCGCCGGCAATGGCCAAGGCGAAAGACTGGTCGGTCGCCAAATTCAAGGCGCTGGGCTTCACCAACATCAAGGTCGAGGAATTCGCCAAGCCATCCTGGAGCCGGGGCGAGGAGAGCGCCGAGCTGGTCGCGCCCTACGCCATGAAGCTGGGCGCGGTGGGCCTGGGCCGCACCGTCTCGACGCCGGCCGGCGGCATCGAGGCCGAGGTGGCGCTGTTCAAGACCTTCGCCGACATTATGGCGGCGCCCGAAGGCGCGCTGAAGGGCAAGATCGTGGTGATCACCCAGCCGATGGTGCGCACTCAGGACGGCGCCGGCTATGGCGCGGCAGGGATCTCGCGCCGGATCGGCCCGGTCGAGGCCGCCAAGCGCGGCGCGGTCGCCATGCTGATCCGCTCGATCTCGACGTCCGACTCCACCGTTCCGCACACCGGCGGCACCGCCAACGGCGAGGGCGTGGTGACGATCCCGGCCGCCGCCATCGGCGTGCCCGAGGCCGAGCAGCTGGAGCGCCTGGCCGCCCGCAAGGTCCCCATGCGCGTCAAGCTGAAGCTGGAGTCGAGCGTCAATCCCAACAACGTGGCCTGGAACATCTCGGGCGACATCAAGGGCTCGGAAAAGCCGGACGAGGTCATCGTCATCGGCGGTCACCTTGACAGCTGGGACGTCGGCACCGGCGCTCTGGACGACGCCACCGGCATCGCCATCACCACGGCTGCGGCCAAGCTGATCGGCGACCTGCCCAAGCGCCCCAAGCGCACGATCCGCGTCGTGATGTGGGGCTCCGAAGAGAGCGGTGGTTCGTCGGAAGCCTATCTGGCCGCGCACAAGGACGCGCTGTCCACCATGGTGCTGGCGGGCGAGAGCGACACGGGCGCGGACCGCATCTACAGCCTGCAGGTTCCGGCCGGCTCGCTGGACCATCCGGTGGTCAAGGCCGCCGCCAGCGTGCTGGCCCCGCTGAAGATCTATGTCGATCGCACCCCCGCCGCCGGGGCGGGCGCTGACATCAGCGGGATCGAGCGGGCCGGCGTGCCGGTCATCAACCTGAACCAGGACGCCAGCCGTTACTTTGACTACCACCACACCATGGACGACACGCTGGACAAGGTTCGTCCCGACGAACTGGCCCAGAACGTCGCCGCCTGGACGTCGCTGATCTATCTGGTGGCCGACAGCGACGTGGACTTCCGCGCGCTGAAGCCGGCGGCGAAGTAGGGTTGTCCAGTCCCCCCTTCCCCCTTGATGGGGGAGGGCGGGGATGGGGGTGTTGGCACAGCCTGTCCGCCTCTCTAGGAAGGGCGTTAAGGCGTCCGAAGCGGCGCGATCACCCCCACCCAACCCTCCCCCATCGAGGGGGTGGGCATCTTAGAGCGCCAAATGACCCAGCAACCCCTGTCCGGCCGCCATATCGCCGTCCTGCTCGGCGGCCCCTCGTCGGAACGCAAGGTCAGCTTGGTGTCGGGCGCCGTCTGCGCCGAGGCGCTGGAGCGGCTGGGCGCCAAGGTCTCGCGCATCGATCCGGGCCTCGCCTCGGCCCTTGCGATGGACAAGGCCAAGGCCAAGGCGGTGCTGGCGGCGGCCGGCGTCACCGTGCCGGGCGGCGGCCTCTTCAACCGACACGATGTCGCGCGCGACCATGTGCTGCAGCCCCCCTATGTCGTGAAGCCGAACGCCGAGGGCTCGTCGGTCGGGGTGTTCATCGTTCACGAAGGGGCCAACCGGCCGCCCGAGGAGGTCGGGGCGCCGTCCTGGACCTTTGGCGAAGAGGTGATGGTCGAGCCCTACATCCAAGGGATGGAGCTGGCTGTCGCGGTTCTGGGCGAGTCCAGCGGTCCCAGAGCCCTGGCGGTGACCGATATCCGTGCATCCACAGGTTTTTACGACTACGAAGCCAAGTACTCCGAAGGCGGTTCCATCCACGTTCTGCCGGCCCCAATTCCCAATGCTGTAAGGGATCGCGCCATGCGGATGGCCGAGCTGGCCCATACCGCTCTTGGTTGCCGAGGGGTAACCCGGTCGGACTTCCGTTATGACGACATTAACGACCTTCTGGTCCTTCTAGAGGTCAACACGCAGCCCGGCATGACGCCGACCTCGCTCGCTCCCGAGCAGGCCGATCACGTCGGGATCCCGTTTGACCATTTAGTTTTGTGGATCGTGGAGGACGCTTATGCCCGCTGTAGTGCGGGGGGGACCGCCTAAGCCTAGGCGACCCCGGGCCGAAGCGCCCGCAAGTCCGAGCAAAGGCAAGCCGACGGCGCCCAAGGCGCAGCCGGCTGCGAAGCTGCACGCCGCGCGGGGCGTGGGCCTGTCGCCCACGGTGGCCCTGAGCGTGGCGGGCGCGGCCTTGGGTCTTGGCCTTGTGGTGATGCTGGCGACCGGTCATCGCGCCGAGCGTCTCGGGGCGACCATGGTGCGTGGTGTCGATAACAGCTTCGCCTCCGCCGGTTTCAAGCTGAAGACGGTTCACATCCGCGGCGCCTCGGCGACTGCTCAGGCCGATATCCTCAAGGCCTCTGGCCTGTATCTGGACCAGCCGACCCTGGGCATGGACCTCGCCGACATCCGCACCCGTGTTCAGGGCGTGGGCTGGGTCAAGGACGCCAAGGTCGTGCGCATGCTGCCCGACACCGTCCTGATCGCTGTCGAAGAGCGCCCCGCGCTCGCGGTCTGGCAGAGCAAAGGCCGGATGAAGGTGATCGACAGCGAGGGGCAGGTGATCACCGAGGCCGATCCGGCGCGGTTCCCGCAGCTGCCGCTGGTGGTGGGGCAGGGCGCCGACCAGGCCGCCGGCTTGATCCTCCCGGCCGTGGCCTCGCGTCCGCGTCTGCGCGACCGGCTTGAAGCGTTGGTGCGGGTTGACGACCGCCGTTGGGATCTTCGGCTGAAGGATGGATCACTGATCCAGCTGCCGGCGATCGATGAAGAATCCGCGCTGATTCAATTGGATCAGCTCGACCAACGGCAGCGAATCCTGGACATGGGTTTTGCGCGGATCGATCTGCGCGACCCCGAAATGGTGGCTGTGAGACCCCGCGACGCGGTGCTGCCTGGGCAGCCTGCGGCTGACGGGGCGTAAGTGACGTGATGGGCTGAGGTGGCAATAGCAATGTCGCGAATGGAGGATCGGAAACAGGCCCGCGAAGGCCTGAAGGCGACGCTTGTGCGCCAGCCCGCCATCGCGGCCGTCGATCTGGGCGCGTCGAAGGTGACGTGCTTCATCATGAAGGCCGACGGCATTCACCGGGACAATCGCACCCTGACCACCGCGGGCGTGGGCTATGTCCAGTCGCGCGGCGTGCGCGGCGGCGCGATTGTGAACCTCGACGAAGCCGCCCAGGCGATCGCCCAGGCGGTGGAGCGCGCCGAGACCGTGGCCGGCGTTCACGTGCAAGGCGTCAGCGTCTGCACCGCCGGTGGCCAGCTGGCCAGCCACCGCGTCCACACCCAGGTTTCGCTGGGCGCGCGGCCGATCGGCGATGGCGACCTGTCGCGCGCCATCGCCTCGGCCCTGGCGCAGGTCCGTATTCCCGGCCGCAAGCCGATCCATTTGCTGCCCATCGCCTGGTCGGTCGACGGCCAGCGCGGCATCCGCGACCCGCGCGCCATGTTCGGCCGCGCCCTGGGGCTGGAGCTGCTGGTCGTTTCGGTCAACGAGAACATCTTCCACACGCTGGCGCACTGCGTGGAGCGCGCGCACCTGTCGTTCGAGGGCATTGTCGCCGCGCCGTTCGCCTCGGCCCTGGCGGCCCTGGAAGAGGACGAGATGGATCTGGGCGCCGTCTGCATCGACATGGGCGGCGGCTCGACCTCTGTGGCGGTGTTCAACAACGGCGCGCTCTGCCACGTCGACAGCCTGGCCGTCGGCGGCGGTCACGTGACCCAGGACATCGCGCGCGGCCTGCAGACCTCGGTGGTCGGCGCCGAGCGCATCAAGACCCTGCACGGTAGCGCCATCGCCTCGGCCAACGAAGATCGCGAGATGATCGAGGCGCCGCCGCGCGGCGATGATCCGGGTGCGGGTCCGGTGATCGCCCCGCGCAGCCTGCTCAAAGGCATCATCCAGCCGCGCGTCGAGGAAACCCTGGAACTGCTGCGCGAGCGCCTGAAGGCCTCGGGCGCCCCGGTCGAGCCGGGCGCGGGCATCGTGCTGACGGGCGGCGCCAGCCAGCTGGCCGGCGTTCGCGAAGTGGCCGTGCGCGTGTTCGACCGTCCTGTCCGCCTGGGTCGCCCGCGCCGGGTGCCGCACCTGGCCGACGCCGCTTCGGGTCCCGCCTTCTGCGCCGCCGCCGGCGTCCTGCATCGTACGGCCTTTGGCCCGCGTGAGGCGGTTTCCTCCAAGGCCCTGGCCGGCGGGGGCATGGCCCGCAAGCGTCCCATCGACCCCAACGCCAGTCCGATGGCCAAGGCCGCCGCCTGGCTGCGCGACAACCTCTGATCCGGGGAAGACCGCGCCAAAGCTTTAAGCGTGAGTAACTCTACAGTTTAACTTTCAGGGCCCGGTCGAGCGTCTCGACCGGGCCTTTTGTTATCCTGCGGGTGCTCTATTCGGACGATTCCGCAATCAGCGGCGTTCGGTCGCACGCGCCTGTGAATCCCCGTAGAACCTTTGGTTCATTGAGGGATTCTGTTGATAGGCCACAATTTATCCAACGGTCCCGCTCGACCAGACCACGACTCAGA
>NCDQ01000255.1 GCA_002280275.1 Caulobacter vibrioides
GTGATCGGCGCGGCCAGCCAAAGCACGCGGTTCAAGGCGGTGATCGCCACGGCGCCGACCGTGGATTTGATCAACAGCTATGGTCGCCTTGGTCCCATGGTCTACGCGGTACCGGAATCGGGCCTGACGATCTACGCCTCCTCCGGCTGGCAGGAGAGCGGCCAGGCGCGGATGGGGGTCCCGCCCTGGAAGGATCCGCAGCGCTACCTGCGCAACAGCCCGGTGATCTACGCCGACAAGATCACCGCGCCGGTGCTGATCTTCCACGGCGACAACGACAAGGGCCTGGACCAGTCCCAGGCGCTGTTCAGCGCGCTTTATCGCCAGAACAAGGACGCCGTCTTCGTCACCTATCGCGGCGAGGGGCATCTCTTCTCTTCCCCGGCCAATGTCCGCGACTACCACCAGCGCGTCTTTGATTTGCTGGATCGCACCCTTGGCCCGGCCAGGTCCGCCGCCTCGCCTTAAGCCGCGCCCGATCGAACCGCAGCCAACCGCGCCTCCCAACGCCGCACCCAGGCCTCGGCGGCCATCAGGACGAAGAGCTCCGAGGTGATGGAGGTCCAGACGAGCTGGGCGACGCTGAGCGCCGGGTCAAGACGCGCGCGGTCGACCAGACCCGCCGCGACCAGGCGCCCGTCCAGCAGCCAAGCCCGCAACGGCTCCAGACTGTCGCCAAGGCCGCGCGCGAACCAGGTCGTCAGGTCGCCCTTGCCCTGACGCGCAAGCACCTCTTGCGGCAGGCGCTCGGCGAAGGCGGTCCGGGCGAACGGCCGGTCATTGTCGCCCACGGCCAAGCGCCCGGCCGCCACCGACAGGCAAAACTCCACCACTGGCTGGCTCATCAGCGGATCGATGACGTCGCCGGCCCGGTGGCGCTGGCTTTCGCCAAAAGCGCTCAGCCCGTTGACCAGGGCCAGGATCTGAAGCTGCTTGGCCGGCGCCAGGGTGCGCGCGGCCTCCAGCCAGGGATGGCGCTGCGCCTCGCCGCAAGCCTTCTGCGTCAAGAACATCCCCACCCCCAAGCCCGCCGTCATATCTTGGGCCGCCAAGCCCTGGCGTATCAGCCGCCAGACAGTGGTGGCGTTGCGCCGGGCCAGAAGATCAAGGCCGCGCAGCCGGCCCACGCCCGCCCGGCCGGCCAACACGTCTCGCACCAGGACCGGATGGCGAGGCTGGTAGAAGACCCCATCGCCGCCGCGGCCGGTGAACATCGCCTCAACGCCCGGCGCGCCCAAGCGCTGGGCCAGGTCGGCGTCATGGTCAGGATCGCCGCCGACATAGTTGAGTTTCGCGCCGCCGGCCGCGCCGGTCAGCTTGGCGGGATCCAGCCGCAGCGGCGCGCGCGCGACGACCTCAAGCCGCACGCCGATCTGGTCGGCCACCGCCTGGGCGTAGAGGCGCTCATCGCCCTCGGCGCGGTCAAAGCTGTGGTTGAGGCCATAGAGCAGCCTCGCCCTGGTCCGCGCCAGGCTGGTGGCGACAATGGCCGAATCCAAACCTCCGGAGATCTCGCAAAAGACCCCTTGGCGGCCGAGGGCCCAGGCCGCGACCACCCCGTCCAGCACCGTCCGCAGCGCGGCCGGATCGGCGTTCGCCATGGGGCGGCGCGCAAAGCCGCCAGGCGACCACAGGCGAGCGCCCTGCCCGTCGGGCCCCGACAGCACGCCGGGCTGATAGCTGACCACACCGATCAGGGGGCAGATCAGGCTGGCGAGGTTCTTCTGGCGCAGAATGGCGGCGAGGCGATCAAAGTCGATCGCCAGGTCGGGAGGCCAAAGCTGCGGAAGATCCGGCAGCCGCGAAGCGATGAACCGCAGCGGACCGCGCCGCCAGCCGATGGCCTCCATCACGCCGAGCGGATCGCGCAGGACGCGCACGGGTCCCTCGCCGCCGTCGAGGATGGCGACATAGCGCCCGAACGCTTGGGTCACCAGGCGTTCGGCGATCTGATCAGGGTCAACGCCAAGGCCCAAGAGGTCCAGAGCCGCGCCCACCCCGCGCCGGGCGGCGGCGGCATCGAAGACATCGCCGATCAGCGCCCCGGCCGCGCCGGGCAGATGACGGTAGACCGGGGGCCGCGCCGTCTCCAGGAACACCGAAAACCTGCGTCGTTCGGCGACCTTGGTCCAGCCGCCGCTGGCCAGAACCTGAGCCTCGCCCTCGCGCCAGGGACCAGAGTCCGCGCCCGCCGCCGTCTCGATCACCAGATAGTCGCGCATGCTTAGACCACAAGGATGGGGGTGAAGCGGGCGGCATGGGCTGGCGTATCGTCGAGCACGACCGTTCCGGCCTGAAGCCAGCAGTGCGCCTCAAACGGCCAGGTTCGCACGCCAAACACCCAAGCCGCGGCATGGCCGCGCCGGCCTAAGAACAGGCGTTGCTGAAGACTGCGCATCAGGCAAAGGCCCGCATACGGCAACCAGGGCGCCATGCGGGCGAAGGCGGCTGAGGCGGCCAGCAGCGACGGCGTCGGCGCTTGCAGGGCGGCCGGGTCAAGCGGACCGGCCAGCGCCAACACCTGATCAAGCGGCATACCCGCGATCGCGCGGGCGGCGATCCGATTGGTCTGAACGGCCAAGCTGATGGCGGCGGGCGTCAAGACCTCGGTGGACGCCACGAGGCCGCGCTCGATCCCGGGAATGGCGTGTTCAACGCGGCCATGAGGATCGCGCGCCACCAGACCAGCCTGCGTCAGCGTCTCAGCCAACGCCGCGCTCGCCAGCGCAACCGCCCCGCCGGGGCCCAGCTGCAGATCATCGGAAGCGCCGGGCAGGCAAAGGTAGGCGTCAGCCCCGATGTCGAGAAAGACGATGTCGGTGTCCGCGCGCGCGGCGCGCACCTTGGGCGCCAGCCAAACCGCGTGAGGCGCTGGCCCGATGATCGAGGGGCGGGCGATAGTCATGGGCCAGCGCCTTGATGATAGGGTGGAACCAACGCCGTCGGCGCTTTGGGGCGCCGACGGCGGGCCTGCGACTTCAGACGCCGTAGCGGTCGCTGGGATCCTCGGCCTCGATCTGGCCGAACGGCAGCTGGGCCCGGGTGAGGGTCTTGGCCGAGCCGAAGCGGATCAGCGTCAGGGTTTGACGGGTGGTCATCATGGCCTCCTTCGTTTGGTAAGATCGCCGCCCATCGCGGCCCTTCAAGTCCGCGCCCCTGCGATTTGATATTCAAAAGATATCCGGCGGATATTTGCGGTCCTCGGCCAGCCGCACGATCGTCGCGGCCGCCGCCATTCGTCGGCGGTGATACTGGCGCACGGCCGCGCGCAGGGGCGCAATCTGGCCGGTCTCAAAATTGGCGATCAGGCCAGACGCTTCAGCGGCGTGATCATCGTCCAACCGCGCTTCCAGGAGCGCGAACGGCGCCAGGCGTGCAGCCGTCCGCTGAAAGGCCAGCGCCAGCACAAGGTCGTTGGCGCGCAAGACCAGTTCCAGGAACAGCGCTTCGACGACCTCCCATGGAGCCGTGTCCGGGTTGGCGAGCTGCGCCCAAGCGTTAAACGGGGCCCGCGTCGGCCAAGGGCTCCGCCGTGATCGCCGCTGCATTTCAGGCGACAACGCCGCCGTTAGGTAGAGTAGGCGCTGATTGTAGAGCTCGGCCAGGGACGGCGGATCAAGGCGCGGCCGGGTGTAAGCATGGCCGCTCTTCGAAACGAGTTCCTCGCCCGCTAGACGCGACAGCGCTTCGCGCACCGGCGTCGTCGATAACCTCAGCTCAGCAGCGATCAAATTGATTGGCAGCGCCGCGCCCGGTGCGTCCACGCCCTGGCGCAGGCGCCGCCTCAGGGCCGTAAGGGCCAAGCCAAAGGAGTCACGCGGTGGAGGCAAGGGCGACGATCCTGCTCGAATGGCCAGTGTGCCTGGCTTAGGCCTAGTCGGCGCCCAGGGCCGCCCCTGGCGCGATCGCGCGCCTCCAGTTTGGCTTGAGCGTCCCACAATCCGGATGACCCGTGCGCGTCATGGTCCCAGGCGGGCGAGAAGGCCGCGCGATCAATGCTGAAAAGCCGGAATCGCCCGCAC
>NCDQ01000256.1:0-4980 GCA_002280275.1 Caulobacter vibrioides
CGGCAAGGTGCTGGAGGTTGTCGGGACCGAGAACGACCCGCGCGCGGCCTCGCTGATCGCCATCCACAGCCACGGCATCCCCACGGGCTTCTCTGAAGCCGCAGAGGCCGAGGCCAAGACCGCCGTCGAGCCGACCTTGGCGGGCCGCGAGGACCTGCGAGACCTCCCCTTTGTGACCATCGACCCGGTGGACGCCCGCGACCACGACGACGCCGTCTACGCCCATCCCGACGACGACGAGACCAACAAGGGCGGCTTCGTCGTCTGGGTCGCCATCGCCGATGTCGCCGCCTATGTCCGCCCCGGCTCGGCCCTGGACCGCGACGCCCGCGAGAAGGGCAACAGCGTCTACTTCCCCGACCGCGTCGAGCCGATGCTGCCCGAGACCCTGTCGAACGGGCTGTGCTCGCTGCGCGAAAGCGAAAACCGCGCGACCCTGGCCGTGCGGATGGTGTTCGACAAGTCCGGCCGCAAGAAGGGCCACAAGTTCGTGCGCGGCCTGATGCGCTCGGCCGCCAAGCTCTCCTACGAGCAGGCTCAAGCCGCGATCGACGGCCAACCCGACGACAAGGCCGGCCCGCTGCTGGAGCCGATCCTCAAGCCCCTGTGGGACGCCTACCGGACGATGAAGATCGGCCGCGAGGCCCGCTCGCCGCTCGCCATCGAGAGCGACGAGCGCCGGATCATCATCCGTGATGGCGAGATCACCTCGATCACCAAGCGCGCCTCGCTCGAAGCCCACAAGCTGATCGAGGAGATGATGGTGCAGGCCAATGTCTGCGCCGCCGAGAGCCTGGAGGCCAAGCGCTCGCCCCTGATCTACCGGGTGCACGACACGCCGAGCCTCGAGAAGGTGCAGAACCTCGCCGACTTCCTGCAGACCCTGGAGATCCGCTGGAGCAAGGGCGAGGCCCCGCAGACCTCGCGGTTCAACAAACTGCTGGACGAGACCCGCGAGAGCCCCAACGCGGCGATCATCAACGAGGTCGTCCTGCGCACCCAGATGCAGGCCCACTACAGCGCCGACAACATCGGCCACTTCGGCCTGAACCTGGCCAAGTACGCCCACTTCACCAGCCCGATCCGCCGCTACGCCGACCTGATCGTGCACCGGGGTCTGATCCGGGCCCTGGGCCTGGGGACCGATGGCCTGACCGACCAAGACATCGCCCAGATTAAGGACACCGCCGAGGGTTTTGGCCTCTTCATCAAGCTGGCCGACACCGGCGCAGATGGCCTTGTGCCGGTCTCCAGCCTTGGCCAAGAGTTCTTCGTCCACGACGACAAGATGCACGCCCTGGTCGGCGAGCGGACCGGCAAGCGCTGGCCGCTGGGCATGGGCGTCGAGGTCAAGCTGGTCGAGGCGACGCCCGTCACCGGCGGCCTGCTGTTCGAGATGCTCAGTGACCCGCTGCCGCCTGATCCCAAAATGCCCCGCCCGCGTCTTGGCGCGCGGCGCCAGGCGGCGGTGAAACCGCGCGGCGGCCTGCCCAAGGGCGTCCGGCGCGGGAAGCGGCGGTAAAGGCGCGTGCGGGATCCTCGTCCTTCGACAAGCTCAGGATGAGGATCAAGGTCGGCGCTGAAGCTGGGTGGCAACCTCATCCTGAGCTTGTCGAAGGACGAGGTTTCGGCCCCGCCTACTTCGCCGCGATCGCCGCCTCGAGACGGTCCGCCATCATCACCTGATCCGCCACTGACGGGTGCCAGTGGCACGCGCCGCGGTCCATGCCCGTGATCCGCACCGCCTTGGCGCCGGTGCGGTCGGCGACCTCGGCGACGTCCTCGGCGAAGGTGTCGCCGGCGATCAGGAACACCCGCGCCTTTGGGCGACTAGCCTTGAGCCCCTGGATGAAAGCCACATAGCGGTCGCGATAGTCTTGGCGTAGCGTCGCCTCATCCGCCCAGGGCTCGCCCGGGTTCAGCGGCGTCGAAAAGTCGTTGGTGCCCAGGCCGATCACCAGCACGTCGGGGCTCCAGGCGTCGTCTGGGCTCACGCGCGGCTGCTCCTGGCCGGGGATCAGGCGCGGGAACAGCGCCGGCAAGGGCAACCCGGGCGCAAGCCCGTTGTAGTTGCGCACCACGCCGCGCCCGGAAAAGGCCTCGATGCGATAATCCGCCTCCAGCCGTCGGGCCAGGATCGGCCCGAACGCCAGGCTGGTGTCGGTCAGGTCATGCACCTGCTGTTCGGTGCAGTCGCGGCTGGCCGAGCGCACGCCATAGCCCACGGTGTGGGAGTCCCCGATGAACTCGATCTTGCGCGGACGTGACGGCGCAGAGAGCGCCTTGCCCCCTTCGCCGACGAAGAAGCCCTGAAAGCGCGACGACCCCGCCTGGCTTTCGGTCAGCCTGTCCAGTCGCACCACGTGTTCGCCCGGTCCCAGGCGATCCAAGTTCAGGCGGGTGGCGCCCGACTTGGTCAGCTCAGCCTTGCGGACGCCGTCAATGCTGACCGCCAAATGCTCGCCGCCGGTGTCGACCGCGATCTCCACCGAGGGCCCCGTGAACCGTCCCTCGAAATAGACCCCTGGCCAGCCGAAGTCGTAGGCGCCGTCGGGCGCGAGCGCGACGCGGCCGCCGATGTTCAGCGGCAAGGCGGTCTGGACGAGGGCGGCGGCTAGGACGAGCGCGAGCATGTCCTCTTCTCATCCGGGATGCGCGTCACGTCAAACCTAGCTATGCAGTCGCTATGCGCGCCGAGATCGAACCCTTCCACGCCATCGCCATTAGCCGTCTGGCCCATCAGCTGAAGATGGAAGGGCGCTCGATCATTCACATGGAGTTCGGCCAGCCCTCGACGGGCGCGCCGAGCAAGGCGCTCGCCAAGGCGCATGACATCCTCGACCATGAGGCCATGGGCTATTGGGAAAGCCCGCTGCTGCGCGAGAAGATCGCCCAGCGCTATCAGACGCTCTATGGGGTCACTGTCGAGCCGGAGCGGATCATCCTGACCTGCGGCGCCTCGCCCGCGCTGGTGCTGGCGCTATCGAGCGTGTTCAAGCCGGGTGACCGCATCGCCCTGGCCCGCCCCGGCTATGTCGCCTATCGCAACACGCTGAAAGCTCTTCACCTTGACCCGGTCGAGATCGCCTGCGGGCCGGAAGACCGTTTCCAGCTGGCGGCCCGGCACCTGGCGGCGCTCGATCCTGCTCCCGCCGGCGTCATCGTCGCCAGCCCGGCCAACCCGACCGGCACCATCATCGAACCCGCCGAACTGGAAGCCATCGCCAAAATCTGCCGCGAGCGCGGCATCCGGATCATCAGCGACGAGATCTATCACGGCCTCAGCTACACCGGCCGCACGCCGTCGATGCTGGAGTTCGCGCCCGACGCCCTGATCGTCAACAGCTTCTCCAAGTACTTCAGCATGGCCGGCTGGCGTCTGGGCTGGCTGCTGACGCCGCTGGGCGAGGACCTGGACCGGGCGCGGGCCTATGTCGGCAACCTGTTCCTGACCGCCCCCTCCCTGGCCCAGCACGCGGGTCTGGCGGCCATGGACTGCATCGACGAGTTGGAAGGCCACATCGCCGTCTATCGCGCCAATCGCCAGTTGATGCTGGAGGCGCTGCCCGCCCTGGGCCTGAAGGAAATCGCCCCGCCCGACGGCGCCTTCTACATCTGGGCCAACATCGCCCACCTGACCGACGACTCGCTGGCCTTCTGTGAGGACTTGCTGCGCGACACGGGCGTTGCGACCGCGCCTGGCGTCGACTTCGACCCGGTGGAAGGCAAGCGCTTCATCCGCTTCAGCTTCGCGGTCTCGACGCCGGAGGTCGAAGAGGCCCTGCGACGGATCACGCCGTGGTTTGAGGCGCGGAGCGCTCGATAGATGCTCCCCCGCGATGCGGGGGAGCTGTCGCGGAGCGACTGAGGGGGCGAGCGGTATATCGGCCGCGTTAGCCCCCTCCGGCCCTCCGGGCCACCTCCCCCCGCATCGCGGGGGAGGAACTTGGCCGCACCCCTACTTCTTCGCCAGTTAGTCCAGCGCCATGAAGGCGTGGGCCTTCACGCCGGTCTCGAACACGGCCTCGTCGACGTCGAAATAGGGCGAGTGGTTGACCGGAACGGTCTCGGCCGGGACGTCGGGCTTGCGGCCGCCCAGTTGGATGAACACGCCCGGCACCTTCTCGGCGTACATCGAGAAGTCCTCGGCGCCGGTGACCAAGGCGGCGTTGTCGTCGACCTTACCGGGCGAGGCCTTTTCCAGGGTCCCCTTCACCCACTTCGACAGGGCCGGGTCGTTGTAGGTGACCGGATAGGGCTGGGTGAACGCCACCTCGGCCTTGGCGCCGTAGCGGTCGCCGATGGCGGTCACAGACTTCTGCATGCGGGCGATCAGGTCCGCGCGGCGCTCTTTGGAGAAGGTCCGCATGGTCCCCTCCATCTTCAGGTCCTCGGGGATGATGTTCTGACGGAAGCCCATGTTGATGGTGGCGATGGTCAGTACCGACGGCGAGACACCGACGTCGACCTGGCGGGCGGCGATCTGGTTGGTGGCCTGGATGATGTCGGCGGCGACGCTGGCCATGTCGATGCCGGCCCAGGGACGGGCGCCGTGAGTCTGGCGGCCCTTGACGGTGATCGTGATGCGGTCCGACGAGGCGTAGAAGCCTTCGGGGCGATAGTTCAGCTCGTGCGGATCGCCGGGGCCGATATGGACGCCGAACACCGCGTCGACCTTGGGATTGTCCAGCGCGCCGTCGCGGATCATCAGCTTGGCGCCGCCCTCCTCACCGGCCGGCGGGCCTTCCTCGGCGGGCTGGAAGAGGAAGACCACAGTGCCCTGGATGTCCTGCTTCATGCCGGCCAGCACGGTGGCCGCGCCCAGCAGCATGGCCACGTGGGTGTCGTGACCGCAGGCGTGCATCACCGGCACCGTGCGGCCTTCCCAGGTGGCCTTGACCTTGGAGGCGAACGGCAGGCCGGTCTTCTCCTCGACCGGCAGGGCGTCCATGTCGGCGCGCAGGGCCACGACCTTGCCGG
>NCDQ01000256.1:5011-9530 GCA_002280275.1 Caulobacter vibrioides
CGAACGCCCACCACGCCGGTCTTGCCGACGTTCTCGCGGACCTCGATGCCCAGCGCCCGCAGCTCCTTGGCGATCAGGGCGGCCGTGCGGACCTCCTGATTGCCCAGCTCCGGATGCTCGTGGATGTCGCGACGCCAGGCCACGACCTTGGGCTGGACCGCCTTGGCGGCCGCCTCGACCTTGGCCGCGGAAGGCGCGGCCACCGCCGGCGCGCCCATGGCCAGGCCCGCAACCAGCGCCAGCGTCGAAATCCGTCCGATCATCATCACCCCTCCAACAAAAGCGGCGTAAGCTTGGGGCGCGTCGCTGCCTCCATCCGAATCGTGTCGGCGTTGGTGGGAATCCTCACCGGCTCGCCGGCGGTGCTGAGGATTTCGCTCTTGGGAGGCCGCCGGAAGTTTTTCCAGTTGTCGCTGTTTTTGAAGAGCTTTTCCAGCACCTGCGTCATGTCACGCACATGCTGGTAGCGTTTCTCAGGGTTGTTCTGCATCGCCTTGCTGACGACAGCATCGATGCCCTTGTCCGCGCCGGAACGGATTGAAGGCGGCTCCCACACCCCCTTGGGAACATGCCCCGTGAAGAGCTCATAGATCATCACCCCCAGCGAATAGATGTCCGCCCGGTGGTCGATGCTCTTGCTCTGATCGAGCGCCTCGGGCGCGATGTAGTCAGGCGTGCCGATCGTCATGCCCGTGGCGGTGTAATCCACAGCCTGCTGGCCCATGACTTTGGCCAGACCAAAATCCGCGACCTTAACATTGCCACGCTCATCGACGAGAATGTTCGCCGGCTTGATGTCACGATGCACAATGCCGTGTTCATGGGCAAACTGCAGCGCCTCGCAAACCTGGGTGATGATGGTGAGTATCTGCCTGGGCTCGGGTGGAGCACGCTTGAGCAGATGCTGCAAATCCATGCCCGAAACGAACTCCATGGCGTAGTACATCTGACCGTCGGGGGTCTCGCCGAAGTCATGCACGGCGATGATGTGCGGATGATTCAATTGCGCCAGCGCATGGGCCTCGCGTTTGAAGCGCTCGGCAAAGCTCTCCTTGTTCCGATGCACCTGGGGCAGCAGTTTCACCGCCACCGTGCGGTTGAGGCTCTTCTGCACCGCCTTGTAAACCGCGCCCATGCCGCCCCGCTCAATGAACTGAAGAAACTTGTAGCCCGGAATCAATGCATCCAGCTCCTCCGTCGATGGCGGAGTAAAGGGCTCGAAATGAACGGCATCCCCCCCATGGTCATTCGCCTGGTGCATGCTGATGATTTAAGAACAAGGCGGCGTTTTAGCAAGACCCTAGACACCACAGGGCAAAATAATCACTAGAAATCACCTTAGGCCGCCTGGTAGGCCGCAAGCAGCTGTCCCACGCTGCGCTCCCAGTTTAGCTCCTGGGTCAGCCGCGCATGACCGGCGGCAGCCAGCGTTTGACGGCGGGAATCGTCGTCGAGGAGCGCGAGGATGGCATCGCCCAGTTTTTCAGCCGAGTTTTCCATGACGTACACCGCGCTCTCGCCCGCTGAGAAGCGGCCTTCGATGGTGCCAAACATCACCATCGGTTTGGCGAAGGCCATGTACTCCAGCACCTTGTTCATGGTGCAGTGGTCGTTGTAGGCATTGATCGGGTCGCAGGCAACGCCGAGGTCAATGCTACGCAAAGCTCGGCACAGAAACTCGTCGCTGACTCGTCCCGGCATGCTGAGGCAATCCTGCAGCCCAAGTCGGTCACGCAAAGCGAGCAGATCCGCATGCTCCGCGCCGGAACCCATCAGCAAAAACTGCACATCGCTGCGCTGGCGGGTTTTGACGATGTAATCTGCGGCGCGCACGAGGAAATCCACACCATCCGCACTGCCCATCACGCCAATGTAACCCACCAGATGCCTCTTCCCGGCACGCAGTGTCTCATCCGGCTGCGCAGCCGTGTTCATGCGGCTCGGCGCTGTGCGCACCACAAAGGCGCGATCCTCACGCAGCTTCCCACGCTGTTTCACTGCGCTCAGCACGCTCTGATTGGTGGCAATAACCACATCCGCCAGCGCCAGCGTGCAACGCTCCGCGATGCGCACCGCCCAATACATCAGCCCACGCTTTCCGAACTTCGCCTCAAACATTTCCGGCCACAGATCATGCACATCGAAAATGACTTTCACGCCACCAAACAGCTTGAACGGCAGCGCCACGAGGAACAGCAGATCCGGCGGATTGCAGAGGTGAATGACATCAAAACCACCGCGCCGCCAGGCCTTGAGTGCACATGTTAACTCACCCCAAAGTGCGGACACATACTCAGCGATGAATCCGCCCACCGATCCCGCCTCGCCACTGATCCAGTGGCGATAGATTTGGATTCCTTCCAGCACCTCCTCCGGCTGCGTATAGCCGCGCATCTGCGGGCAGATGACCGTCACCTCGTGCCCCGCATCACGCAGGGCACAAGCCTCCTGCCACACGCGCCGGTCGAAGGGAACGGGAAGGTTCTCAACGAGGATGAGGACGCGCATAAGCGGCGGAAGTTACGCGCCTGTGGCAGCACGCTGCTCTTTGGAGAGCCACTCGATTTTCAAAACCTTGCCCTCTTTGGCTCCTCCACCAAAGAAATCCCCTGTGTCCTTGAGGGTGACAAATATGATGAAGCCGAAGAGCATCAGCGCACAGGCGGTTTGCACGTATTCGAGAATCCTGCCCTGCGGCGGCTTGCGGCGGATTGCCTCAGCAGCGGCCATGGTGATGTGCCCGCCATCCAGCACCGGGAAGGGCATCATGTTGAGGATGGCCAGATTGATGTTGAACACGACGCTGAACCAAAGAACCAGGCGCCAGCCATCAGGGTGCTGGAACAACTTGTAATAAAGACGGCCGACACCCACAGGGCCGCTCATGTGCGCAGGGCTGAGATCGGACTTCGGTGAAACCAGCTTGGACACCAGATTGCCCATGTGCCGCACGGCATCGCTGATCTGCTCCCACGGTGTGATGACGCTGGGAGTACGCTTGCCTTCCACATCCCAGGCCACGCCGATCATGGGGTATTCCTGATGATCATCCGTGACCTCCTTGAGATTGTTCTTGTCCGGGATGCGCGGCAGGATGGGGATTTGGATGACTTTGCCCGCACGTTCGATGTCCAGCATGATGGTCTTGCCCGCCGTGGCTTTGATGTAGTCGCCAAGATCCCCCATGCTGCGCAGTTGTCTGCCATCAGCACGCAGCACCAGATCATCCGCTTTGATGCCCGCTTCTTCCGCCGGACTGTTTTTGGCAACTCCCCCAACCATGGGCGTCATCTGGCCTTCCAGACCGATGGAACGCAGTTCGGGCCGTTTGAAGATTGAGCGCCACCAGGAAACCGGCTCCGCCTTTTTTTCGCTGCTTGGCCACGCCTTGGGATCCACATTGAACTTCATCACTCCCTGCCCAGGGCGCTCCACCTCAAAGGCAATCGTGTCACCTTCGCTGGCGCCATAGGCCGGCAACTGACCCACCCGCACCAAGCCGAGCCCGCCGAACTCGGCGTCGAGCGCGACGAAGGACAGTAAGTCGCGGATCTCGGTCCGCTCGAACAGGTCGCCCAGATATAGAAGCGGTACGTTCAGCCGCTCGAGCAGGGACGTCAGTCGACCGAGCGTGAGGTGGCTGCGCGCAAGGATGGCCTGGTCGCGATAGGGGACGCCGGCGGACCTCAGCGCCTCGATCCGGTCACGGATCGCGCAGGCCTCGTCCTCGACGGTCGCGCAGACCTCCAGGGTGACCTCTCCGACATCGCCACGGTTTGCCGCCCATTGCGACGTCTCGCCGCCAGCCATCCCGCCCGTGAAAGCCGCGAACGCCCTGACGACGGGCGTGCCGGACCGGTAGTTGATACCGAGAGTGTGCCGCGTCCCGCCGAACTCGTCCGTGAACCGTTCGACGTTCGAGGGCTCGGCCCCGCGGAAGCGGTAGATCGACTGGCGGTGATCGGCGACGACCCAGATGTCCCGGCATTCGCTGGCGAACGCCCGCAGGACCGCGTCCGCCTCGGCGAGCAAGCGCTCGTAGATCACGTAGACCCTCCCGACCTCAACTGCCTTTTCGGCGACCTCGAGGGCCGCGGCGTCCGCGGCCACCGCCAGATCTGCCTCGGCCGCCGCCAGATACTCGGCAGGACCGATCAGCTCATCCTTCGCCCTGGAGATGGCGCTGACGACGAAGGCGAGCTCGAGAGCGGGTTCGAACAGGTTCTGGTAATGGTGCAGCGGCAATTGCTCGAGGTTGGCCTCCAGCAGCGCAAGGCTCGCCGTCGGGTCGAGGATCTTGACCTTCTCGCTCCGGCCGATCCGACCCGCATACCGGGTGACGAGTTCCAGGCCGAAGGCGTGGAACGTTCCGACCCACATCTCGATGGCGGCATCGGCGTCGACGGCCGCAAGACGCTCGCGCATCTCCTCCGCGGCCTTGTTGGAGAAGGTGAGCGCCAGGATCGACGATGCCGTGTCCGCCTTGATGATGCGTGAGACGCGCTCGACCAGCGTGCGG
>NCDQ01000257.1 GCA_002280275.1 Caulobacter vibrioides
CCCCGCCTTCCGGACCGAACATCGCGCTCTCGGGAACCCAGACGTCGGTGAAGCTGACGCGCGGATGGTCGGTCGGCATGTTGAAGGTCCAGAGGTACTCCTCGATCTTCACGCCGGGCGCGTGGGCCGGGACCAGGAAGGCGGTGATGCCCCGGGCGTCGCCGTCCTGGCCGCTGGTGCGGGCGAAGAGACAGCAGTGCGTGGCCACGTGCATGCCGGTGGTCCACATCTTCTCGCCGTCGATCCGCCAGCCGGCCTGGCCGTGGCGCTCCTCGCGGACCGCCTGGGTCTCCATGTGGGTGGCGTCCGAGCCGTGGTCGGGCTCGGTCAGGCCAAACGTCGGGCGGAAGGCGCCGCGATCCAGCATGTCCTCGATCAGGTGCTGCTGGTCGGGCCGGCCAAAGTCGCGGATCATCAGCACGAACGGATTGTTGCCGACGATCGAGTGCTCGTTCTGCGGGTCGTTGAAGAGGCCAAGGCCCTTGCTCGCCAGGTGCTCGCGGATCACCGCCATGCCCAGGTTGGTGCCGTCCTTGCCGCCATAGGCCTTGGGGAGCGCATACCGATAGTGGCCCGCCTGGTCGGCCAGCTTGCGGGCCTTGCCCAGCAACTCCTCCCATTCATGGCGCGGCAGACCGCCGGCGTCCCAGTCGGTGCGGGCCCATTCGCGGCGGTGGTCGAAGAAGCGCTGGTTGTCATTCTGCGCCTGGAGGGGCGCGATCTCCTTCTCGATGAAGGCGTCGAGCTCTTCGAGATAGGCCGAAAGTTCCGGTGACAGTCGGAAGTCCATGGTCAAGCCTCCCTGCGCATTGTTCTCTTTATAAGAGCGACTAAAGCGCGCGCGGCCGCCCCGGCCAATCGTGCCCCTGCGGAACGGGCCTTAACCGGTCCTTGACCAGAACGGGTCTATCCTCGTCGCATGATCACCATGGCCGCCTTCGCGATCATCGGCGCTGCGCTCGGACTGTTCGTCCGGCCGCGGGTGCTGGGCGTGATCCTGCCGGTGCTGCTGGCCGCCATTGTCGAGGGCTCTGTCCTCTGGATGATCGGGGTTATGGAGAAGCAGCCCAACCGCGAGCTGCTGATCGATCGTCTGCAAACCCTCTTCGGCGAGGGCTGGGTCGGCGCGATCGGACCCGTGGCCGCTGCGTTCATCGGCGCGACCATGGCCGCCGTGATGAGCGCGTTCACCGATCCGGCCGGACCCGGACCCGTGCTGACCGCCGACGGCATCCAGCGCCGTGTCGGCAAGGACGGGCGCTACGCCCGCGCCAAGGGCATGGTCGAAGAGCGCGCCATCCACGCCAAGGCCGAAAGCCGCATCGACTCCATCCTCGGCCTGTAACGGCTCGCCGTTTCCGCGCGAGTCGGGCCGTGTTTGGCTAGAAATCTGCGTTTTCCGAAAATGCGACGCGCAAGCGAAATTGAGCTTGCGCAATTTCTTATCACTGATATCTAAGCGATGCTTAGTTCGGACCCGAAGCACCGGTGGGGATACCGGCGCTGCCATCCCCGGGGTCGAGCGGCCAGTACACGCGTTTCACCGATCCTCGATCTGACCGCAACTTCCCCAAAGCCGGAGGGCTCTCTCATGAAGCTCCGTTCGCTGGCGGCTGTCGCCGCCCTGTCTGTTTCCATGTTCGCGGGTTCGGCCTTCGCCGACGGTCGCATCGCCGCTGCGCTGGACGCGCCTGTCGCGGCCAAGACCAAGGTTGTCGCCGGCGGCGCCGTCTTTGTCTGCGAGGGCGCTGAGTGCGTCTCGGCTCAGGCCCCCTCGCGAGCCCTCACTGCGGCCGCCTGCAAGGCGCTCGCCAAGGAAGTGGGTCGCGTCTCGGCCTTTGGCGGCGAAACCAAGTCGCTGGACGCTGACGACCTGACCCGCTGCAACGCCTCGGCGAAGGTCGCGGCTAAGTAAGAACACCTATCGCTTTACCCTAGTACCCAGACGCGTTTTGGGCCGCCGTTTCTCCGGCCCGGTCTGGCTGTTTCCTCGAGCATTCGCCTTAATGGGGCGGCGGGTTTTCCCGCCGCCTCTTTTCTTTTTCGGCGACAGGACTAGTTGAAGCCCATGAACAAGAGTCTCGCCGCCCAACTGGAATCCGTTCTGTACAAGGCCGCAGGCGAGAGCGCGTCTCTGACCTCGATGACCGTGGACTATGGCGCAGCCGAGGTCGCGGGCGAGCTTGAAGCCAAGGCCTGGATCGAACGCGCCACCCGCAGCCTTATCTTCGCGCAGGCGGAGCTGCGCCGGGCCGATGGCGGCCTGGCGGCTTCGGGCTCGGCGATATTCCGTCGCTCCGAGGTCTGAGCGAGCGCTCGGTTGCTCCCCTTTGGTTGCGACTGCGAAAGGCCCGTGTTATCAGGCGCGCGGCTTCGGACGGGGCGGCGCGTCAGCGCCGGCCGTCCATGTGCTTTTTTCAAGCGCGTTCAAGCCTTTAAGTCGCGATGAGGGTTAAACTTCTTGTCGGCGGCGATTTGCAACGCACCGGGCGGATACCAAGTGGCGGACGAAACCAAGGCGACGGATGCGGGTCAGCGCTATGCGCAGTCCCTCTTCGAACTGACGATCGAGAACGGCAATCTGGCTAAGGTCGAGGCCGACCTTAAGAGCCTGAAGGCGATGATCGCCGACAGCGCCGACCTGCGCCGCCTGATCGAAAGCCCGGCCTTCTCAGCTGAGGACAAGGGCAAGGGTCTCGTCGCCGTGGCCGTGAAGGCCCGGTTCGACATGCTGACCACCAAGTTTCTGGGCCTCGTCGCGGCCAACGGTCGCACCGGCGACCTACTGGGCGCGATCTCGGCCTTCGTCGAGCTGTCGGCCAAGCATCGCGGCGTGGTGACGGCGGAAGTCGTCTCGGCCGCCGCCCTGTCGCCGGCTCAGCTGAAGGGCGTGCAAGCCGCCCTCGCCGAGGCGCTCGGCAAGACCCCCGAAGTTTCCACGCGCGTCGATCCGTCCCTCCTGGGCGGCCTGAAGGTGCGCGTTGGTTCCCGTCTCTTCGACGCTTCGCTCCGTTCGAAGCTCGATTCCCTGAAATTCGCCCTGAAGCGCGCCTGAGCGTATAAGCGCGCCTTAAAAAATTAGATCGCAGAGAGCCCAGAAGACCATGGACATCCGCGCCGCCGAAATCTCGGCCATCCTCAAGTCGCAGATCGCCAACTTCGGCGAAGAGGCCGCCGTCTCGGACGTCGGCCAGGTGCTGTCCGTCGGTGACGGCATCGCCCGCATCTACGGTCTGGACAACGTCCAGGCCGGTGAAATGCTGGAATTCCCGAAGGCCGGCGTGAAGGGCATGGCCCTGAACCTCGAGCGCGACAATGTCGGCGCCGTGATCTTCGGCCAGGACCAGGAAATCAAGGAAGGCGACGAAGTCCGTCGCCTCGGCGAGATCGTGGACGTGCCGGTCGGTCGCGGCCTGCTGGGCCGCGTCGTCAACCCGCTGGGCGAGCCGATCGACGGCAAGGGTCCGATCCAATACACCGAGCGTCGCCGCGTCGACGTGAAGGCCCCGGGCATCATCCCGCGCAAGTCGGTGCACGAGCCCGTGCAGACCGGTCTGAAGTCGATCGACACCCTGATCCCGGTCGGCCGTGGCCAGCGCGAGCTGATCATCGGTGACCGTCAGACCGGCAAGACCGCCGTCGCCATCGACACCATCCTGAACCAGAAGGCCGTCAACGCCGGCAAGGACGAGAGCGCCAAGCTCTACTGCGTCTACGTCGCCATCGGCCAGAAGCGCTCGACCGTCGCCCAGATCGTGAAGACCCTCGAAGAGCACGGCGCTCTTGAGTACACCACGGTCGTCGTGGCCTCGGCCTCGGAGCCGGCTCCGCTGCAGTACCTGGCCCCGTTCGCCGGCTGCGCCATGGGCGAGTGGTTCCGCGACAACGGCCTGCACGGCCTGATCATCTATGACGATCTATCCAAGCAAGCTGTCGCCTACCGTCAAATGTCGCTGCTGCTGCGCCGCCCGCCGGGCCGCGAAGCCTATCCGGGCGACGTC
>NCDQ01000258.1:0-3998 GCA_002280275.1 Caulobacter vibrioides
GATTAAAATGACGGGCCTCGGTCAGCGCTCGCCGATCGCTCGTCCGCATGCGGATATGATCTCTATACGGAGTAATTTGACTTGCAGCGAGGCGTTATGCGCGCATTCTTGATGACGACGCGCTGACGACTAGGAGGGTGCAAGCCCCTGTAAGCCGCGCGCGTCTCCTGGTGCCAAAGTCCATGTCTGGGAGACGCCGCCATGAATGTATCGAAGATGAACCACGCCATGCTGTCGTTCGCCCTCTTGGGCGGGATGCTTGTGGGTGGGCGCCAAAGTTCGAAGCCGCCGAAATCTCCTTCGTCCAAGTCAGGGCGCAAATAGGCGAAGACCGCTTCGGCAAAGAAAAAGGCCTCCACCAACTTGGCGGAGGCCTTGGCTTGTCATCCAATGAAAGAGCCTTAGCCCTTCTTGGCAGCCGTGTTGCACTCGGCCAGAGCTTCACCCTCGATCGCGGCGCCGCGATAGGTGAAGGCGGTCAGTTCGCCAACTTGAGCGGCGAGCTTGCGGCAAGCGCGGGCGGCCGGCAGTGAGCGGGCCTTGGCCGTCGTGCAGGTGTCACCGACGCAGCGCCAGGCCGAACCGTCGTGAATGAACGACTCGGTCGTAGCGGCGGTCTTCAGCTTGAGCGAGGCGCTCTCGGTGTCGGCGGCGAAAACCGGCGTGACGAGCGCGCAGGCCAACAGGCCCGCGAAAATGGCGGTACGCATTCTTACAGTCTCCTATCCCCGCGCCGGATGGGAGTTCCGGCGCATGAGCGCGCGATCGGGAGCGTCGCACACCTGAAGGCATAGTGCGTTTTCTTTGAAAACTAAGTCAAGCGCCGAAGCGTTTCTGGTGCGCCCGATTGATAGATTTCGGTATCCCAGGCCAGAAGGGCGGGCGTGACGTCCTCGGCCCGTTCGACAGAACGCCAAGCGTTCGCGAGGTCGGGCGGGGTGAGGCCCTGATCGATCGTGTGCCGGATCAGGGCGAACAGCGGATCCCAGAAACCGGCGGGGTTATGGAACACAATCGGCTTCTGGTGAAGATCTAAACGGCGCCAAGATAGCAGTTCGATGATCTCTTCCAGGGTGCCGATGCCGCCGGGCAACACGACGAAGGCGTCCGAGCGCTCGAACATCATCATCTTTCGCTCATGCATGCTGTCGACGATGACTGTCTCCACGTCGTCGAAGGGCTGCTCTCGACCGCGCAGGAAGGTGGGAATGATCCCGAGCACGGCGCCGCCGGCGGCGTGAGCGCCTCGGGCGGTCGCTCCCATCAGGCCGACGCCGCCGCCGCCATAGACCAGTTTCAAGCCCGCCTTGGCGAAGCTTCCGCCGATGTTGAAGGCGGCGTCGATGTAGGCGGGATTGGCGTCGTTCGACGAGCCGCAATAGACGCAGACGGCGTTCAGGCGCCTGGACTCGTGGGACATCGTCGTCCACTCCACAAAAGACAATGGCGCACGGGGATCGCGCGCCACCGGTTCGTTCCTATTTGAGGCCGCATGATCAGGATTCGCTCCCTGGGTTTCAAGTCGCCGATGGTGCTGGCCGCCGCAATGGCCCTGGCGGCGTGCGATCCCGGCTTGCAGAGCGACCCCCGGCGTTCCGAGAAGGTCGACAGCGCCGAGGCGGGCTATCTGGCGCCGCCCGCCCTTGAAAGCGTGCAGCGAACAGGCGCGCGGCTGACCTTGGTTGGACGAGCGCTGCCAGACGCCGATGTGCGGCTGGGCTCACCGGATGGCGAAGTCGTTGTCGGCAAGGCTGGCAGTGAAGGGCGATGGAGCGTCGTGGTTCCGATCCAACCTGGCGTGCGACTGTTCGGCCTTTCGATGACTCGCGAAGGGCGTACCGTTCAAGCTGAAGGTTACGTCATGGTCTCCGAGGAGGGGCACGTCGCCCTGTTGCGCGCTGGAGCAGGCGCCTGGCGTCTCGCGCCCGCCTCTAGCGCGCCCAGGATCCTGACGGTGGATATTGACCGCGCGGGCGGCGCGGTTGTTTCCGGTATCGCCGCGCCGGGGGCGGGTCTCAATGTCCGGGTCGATCGTGTTGTCAGCGGCGGAGGGCGCGCCGATGACGACGGCCGGTTCTTCGTGGCGCTCAAGGACCCGCTGTCGCGCGCTACGCATGACATCCAGGTCGGCGGCGAGGGGGGAGAGGATCAGGTGACCATTCCCGCAACGCCACCCTTGGCCCTGACAACCGGTCCGGTTCGGTCAGAGCGGCTCGCGACGGGTTGGCGGATCGACTGGGTGACGCCTGGCGGTGGCGTCCAGACCACTCTGCTGCTCCACGGCAATCGTCGATGAGGGGGATGGGCGGACCACCCCGTCCCGGGCGTGAAGCGATCGCCGGAGGCATCGCCAAGGCTGATCAGCCTGTCCGCTTCTGGAAGGCGATGCGGGACTTGGTTCAGCTCGTGTTGCGGTCCCGGGCTCCTGGCCTGCGTTGGCGCGTCACGGTGGCTTTGCTGCTGACCTTGGCGGGCAAGGTCCTTGGCGTGCTGGCGCCGCTCATGCTGGGCGCGGCGGTGAACCAGTTGGCGGCAGGGCAGGGCGCGGCGGTGGCGCTGACCCTGGCCTTCGGCGCGCTGGCGGCCGGCTGGGCGCTGGTGCGCTTCATTTCGGCCGCAGCGCCTCAGGCGCGCGACACGATCTTCACGCCTGTCGCTCAAGCGGCCCAGACCCGCGCCGCGGTCGAAACTTTCGCGCACGCCCTATCGCTCTCGATCGACTTCCATCAGTCCAAGCGCACCGGCTCGCTGTCGCGGGTCATCGATCGTGGCGCGCGGTCGATGGATTTTCTGCTTCGCAGTCTGGTGTTCAACCTAGCGCCCACCGGAATCGAACTGATCCTTGCCGCGGTGGTCCTGGCCAAGGCCTATGACTGGCGCTTCGCTGCGGTGGCGCTGGTGACGGTCGCGATCTATGGCTACGTGACCTTCGCGATCTCGGACTGGCGGATCGGCCACCGTCGCGCGCTCAATGAGGCCGACGCCGAGGCGGCCGGTCGAGCGGTCGACGCCCTTTTGAACTACGAAACGGTCAAGTCGTTCGGCGGCGAGGCGAGGGCGATCGCCGGCTATGAACGCGCGCTGGACGTCTATGGCCGGGCCAACATTAAGGCGGTGCAGTCCCTCAACCTGCTCAATCTCGTTCAGTCGGCGGTCATGAGCATCGGTTTGGGCGTCATGGCGGTGCTGGCGGGATCGGAGGCGGCGCATGGTCGTATGGGGCCCGGCGATATCACCGCCGCCGTGCTGATCCTGATCAACCTCTACGGCCCGTTGAATATCCTTGGGTTCGCCTATCGCGAAATTCGCCAGTCCCTTATCGACATGGAAGCGATGCTGGACCTTCGCCGCCAATCCGCCGACGTGGCTGATGCGCCGGACGCCAAGGACCTGCCGCCTTGCGCCGACCAGCGGGGTGGGGCGGTGGCGTTCGAGGCGGTTTCGTTCCGCCATGGCGCGCGCTCTGAAGGTCTGAGTGATGTCTCGCTCGCCATAGCGCCCGGCTCCACCGTCGCCATCGTGGGTCCCTCTGGAGCAGGTAAAACCACGCTGATCCGGCTTGCCTTGCGGATGATCGATCCCCAGGCGGGGCGCGTCACGCTGGACGGTCACGACCTCAAAGCGCTCACCCAGGCGTCGCTCCGCCGAGCCGTGGCTCTGGTCCCGCAGGATGTGGCGCTGTTCAACGACACCCTCGCGGCCAACATCGCCTTCGCGCGGCCGGAGGTCGATGAAGGCGAGGTCTGGGCGGCTGCCGAGGCGGCCGAGCTGGGCGACTTCATCCGCGGCCTTCCCGAAGGCATGGCGACTAAGGTCGGGGAGCGGGGCCTTAAGCTGTCGGGCGGTGAGCGCCAGCGGGTCGGCATCGCCCGCGCCCTGTTGGCCCAGCCGCGCGTACTGGTTCTGGATGAGGCCACCAGCGCGCTCGACAGCCGCACCGAGGCGGCGATCCAGGCGACGCTACGCAAGGCGAGGGCGGGCCGCACGACCCTGGTGGT
>NCDQ01000258.1:4061-5501 GCA_002280275.1 Caulobacter vibrioides
ACCCTGGTGGTGGCCCACCGTCTCTCGACGATCGCCGACGCCGATGAAATCGTCGTGCTGCGCCGAGGCAAGGTCGTTGAGCACGGTCGCCACGAGGCCCTGCTGGCAGCCGGGGGCGAGTACGCCGCGCTCTGGCGTCGCCAAACCCGGGAGCGTGAGCCGGTTTAGGGATTGCCGCAGGCGGAGCGGGGCCTATATCGCCATCAACCGACTTCCAGGAGAACCCCATGCGCTACCTGCACACGATGATCCGCGTCCGCGATCTCGACGCCTCCCTGCGGTTCTACTGCGAGGGGCTTGGCCTGCAGGAAATGTATCGCATGGAGAATGAGAAGGGCCGGTTCACTCTGGTTTTTCTCGCCGCACCGGAGGACGTGGAACTCGCCAAGGCGCGCAAGGCTCCACTCGTTGAACTCACCTACAATTGGGACGACGAGGAATACGGCGGCGGTCGCAATTTCGGCCATCTGGCCTATCGGGTCGACGACATCTACGAGACCTGCCAGCGACTGATGGACATGGGTGTGACCATCAACCGTCCCCCGCGCGACGGTCACATGGCCTTCGTGCGCTCGCCCGACAACATCTCGATCGAACTGCTGCAGGACGGCGATCTGCCTCCGGCCGAGCCCTGGGTTTCGATGCCGAACGTTGGCGCCTGGTAACTCAGGACACCCGCGGCCGAGCCAGTTCTTCGAGCCGGCGACGGGGCGCGTCGGCGATACCGACCCAAAGGATGCGCGCCAGTTCAAGCCGTTACGCCGTGGCGTAGCCTGTGAGCAGCATGCTGTGGGCGCCATCCGTCACGGCCCGAGCGAAGTCCTTGCGAGCCAAGATCACCTTCCGGTCGACGGGCGGTTCGGCGTCCTACTCGGCCACGCGGCGGTCCAGTTCCAGGGCCGCCTGCATGGCCAAGCTCACAAGTGCGGGGAGTTGCCGAGTGTCTCCTTTGAGTCGTCATAGTGAGTTGCGCCCCCCCCGAGCGTATTTCCTCGCTCGGATAGCGATGTTCGCCCTTGGATCAAGGACCAACGACCCTGTTGTCCCCGCTTCGGGGCTCTGGAAAAGCCTCGCCCGGATCGCCAGATCAATGCTTCGCCAATGCGCTCGCCAAGGGGCCCCAATGTCTGATCTGTCCGCCTTCCCGATCACCCAGCGCTGGCCCGCCGAACGACCCGATCAGATTCAACTCTATTCGCTGCCGACCCCAAATGGGGTGAAAGCCTCCATCATGCTGGAGGAGACGGGGCTGCCGTACGAACCGCACCTGATCGATATCGGCAAGAACGAAACCTGGGGCGTCGAGTATCTGTCGCTCAACCCGAACGGCAAGATCCCAGCGATCATCGATCCCAAGGGGCCAGAGGGAAAGCCGATCGCACTGTTCGAGAGCGGAGCCATCCTGGTCTACCTCGCGGAGAAGACCGGCAAGTTCCTGCC
>NCDQ01000259.1 GCA_002280275.1 Caulobacter vibrioides
GTCGCGAACGCCGATACCCTCGCCGATGCGATCGCGCTCGCCTATCAAACCAATCCCACGCTGCAGCAACAGCGCGCCAGCACGCGCGTGACGGATGAAGGCGTTGTCCAGGCCAAGACGGGTTTCCGCCCGACGATCGGGGCGACGGCCGACATCACCGGCTCTGACACCAATCCCGCCGCCGCAGGCTTCAACGTCAAGCTTTCGGGAAGCAGCGCGGCGCTATCGATCAGCCAGCCGCTCTACACGGGCGGTCGCGCCACCGCGAGCGTGAGCGCCGCCGAGGCTGACGTGCTGTCGGCGCGCGAGGGCCTGCGTTCGGTTGAGCAGGGGGTTCTGGTCAGCGTCGTCCAGGCCTATGTCGACGTCCGTCGCGATCAGGAACGCCTGCGTATCGCCAAGGAAAATGTCGCCGTGCTGCAACGGCAGCTCGACGAGTCGAACGCCCGCTTCGACGTTGGCGAGATCACCCGCACGGACGTCGCGCAGTCGCAGGCGCGTCTGGCGTCGGCCAAGGCGGGCCTCTCCGCCGCCCAGGCGCAACTAGAAGTCAGCCGCGCGTCGTATGCCGCCGTTGTCGGTCAAACCCCTGGTGAGCTGGCTCCGGAACCAAGCCTGGCTGGCCTGCTGCCCGCCAGCGTTGAGCAGGCCTTCGAGGCCGCCCAGACGACCAACCCCGGCGTGGCGTCCGCAAAGTTCAACGAGGCGGCGGCCGCTGCGCGTGTCGCCGTGGCCAAGGCCGGTTACCGTCCGACAGTTTCCGCGCGTGCGTCGCTCGGCTACGCGGCCGACAAGCGCTCGGGCGTCGGCAGCCAGTTCGACGACTACGACCGCACCGTCTCTGGCGCGATCACCGCTTCGATTCCGCTGTTTACGGGCGGTTTGACCACCTCGCAGGTTCGCGCCGCGACCGAGCGTGAAAACGCCGCCCGCAGCGCTGTGGAAGGCGCCAAGCGCACCGCGATCCAGCAGGTCTCGAATGCCTGGAGCAACCTGCTGGCCTCGCGCGCGGGGCTCATCTCGAACGAGGAGCAGGTCCGCGCGACCCGCATCGCCTTCGAAGGCGTCCGTCAGGAACAGCAGGTGGGCCTGCGCACCACGCTGGACGTGCTGAACGCCCAGCTGGAACTCTCCAACGCCGAGCTGGCGCTGGTGTCCGCGCGTCGTGACGAGTATCTGGCCAGCGCCGTTGTCCTGCAGGCCATGGGCCAGCTGGATGTGGCGAAGCTGTCGTCGGCCACGGCCGCGTACGACCCCAAAACCTCCTACAACCGCGTCACGCATGGCGTGGGCTGGGTGCCGTGGGAGCCGGTGGTGCGAGCGATTGACAGCGTCGGTGCGGCTTCCACCAAGCCTAAGGGCGACGCGAAGTAGTTTTGTTCCGCGTCGATTCCGCCCAGGCGCGGACTTGCGCTTGCTTAACACGCGTAAGTCTGCACCATCGCGGCTAAGCGCGCCCCAAGGCGCGCAAGGATTCGTACCTCTTTACGACGGCCCCGCACATGTCCGATCAGTCTCAAGAACCTACAATGGAGGAAATCCTCGCCTCCATTCGACGCATCATCTCGGAGGATGACGCGCCGGCGGAGCCTGCGGCCGAGGCGGCGCCCCCGCCGCCCGAGCCGGAGCCCGAGCCGGTGTCGTTCGACGATGACGTTCTGGAACTGACGGATCCGATCACGCCGGAGCCCGAGCTGCCGCCGCTCGAGACCGTGGGTGATATCGACGTCTATTCGCCCCCGGAGCCCGAGCCCGTCTATACCCCGCCACCCGCGGCGCCGGTGTTTGACCGCGACGAAGTCGCCGACCAGTTGGTTGGCGTGACGGCCGCCTCGGCCGCCGCCAGCGCCTTTGGCAGCCTGAGCTCGGCGCTGCTGATGCCCAAGGACGGTCGGACGCTGGAAGACGTCGTACGCGAGCTGCTGCGCCCGCTGCTCAAGGAGTGGCTGGACCAGAACCTGCCGCGTATCGTCGAGACCAAGGTCGAGGAAGAAGTGCAGCGCATCTCTCGAGGGCGCGGCGTCTAAAGCTTCCGAACCTTCGGAAAATCGAGGCGGTCGCTGTGGCGGCCGCCTTTTTCGTTGATCAACCCTGCAGAAAACCCAGGCCCGCCGGTTTCCCGGGCGAGCCGCAGATGGCATATCCGCTCCGCCATGCTCGAAAAAACCTTCGATCCCAAATCCGTCGAACCCCGCCTGTACGCCGCGTGGGAGGCCTCCGGGGCCTTCAAGCCCAGCGACGATGCGAACGCCGAGTCGTTCGTGATCGTGATCCCGCCGCCGAACGTGACGGGCTCGCTGCACATCGGCCATGCTCTGAACAACACCCTGCAAGACGTTCTAACGCGCTTCCATCGCATGCGTGGCAAGGCGGCCCTGTGGCTGCCGGGCACTGATCACGCAGGCATCGCCACCCAGATGGTCGTCGAACGCCAACTGGCCGCCGCCGGCAATGTCGGTCGCCGCGACATGGGGCGCGAGGCCTTCGTCGACAAGGTCTGGGAATGGAAGGCCGAGAGCGGCGGGGCCATCACCAACCAGCTGCGCCGTCTAGGCGCACCTCGAGGTCGAGCAGAAGGAGGTCGACGGCGCCTACTGGCACTTCGCCTATCCGCTGGCCGATGGCGTCACCTACCAGCACCCGATCGCCTTCGACGAGGACGGCAAGCCGACCGAGTTCGAGACCCGCGACTACATCGTCGTGGCCACCACGCGCCCGGAGACCATGCTGGGCGACACCGGCGTCGCGGTTCACCCGGATGACGAGCGCTACAAGGGCCTGGTCGGCAAGTTCGTGACCCTGCCGATCGTCGGTCGCCGTATCCCGATTGTCGCCGACGACTACGCCGACCCGACCAAGGGCTCGGGCGCGGTGAAGATCACCCCGGCCCACGACTTCAATGACTTCGGCGTCGGCAAGCGCGCGGGGCTGGAGGCCATCAACATCCTGACGGTCGAGGCCAAGCTGAACGAGAACGTTCCGGCCGAATACGTCGGCATGGACCGCTTCGTCGCGCGCAAGGCCATTGTCGCCCGCGCCGAGGAAGAGGGCTGGCTGAAGGAGATCGAGAAGACCAAGCACATGGTCCCGCACGGCGACCGTTCGGGCGTGGTCATCGAGCCCTTCCTGACCGACCAGTGGTACGTCGACGCCAAGACCCTGGCCCAGCCGGCGCTGAAAGCGGTCGAGAGCGGCGAGACCGTCTTCGAGCCCAAGCACTGGGAAAAGACCTACTTCGAATGGCTGCGCAACATCGAGCCCTGGTGCGTTTCGCGCCAACTCTGGTGGGGTCACCGCATCCCGGCCTGGTTTGGTCCGGAAGGCTCGATCTTCGTCGAGGAGACGGAAGAAGCCGCCTACGCCGCCGCGCGCGCGCAGTTCGGCGCCGACGTCGTCCTGACGCAGGACGAGGACGTCCTCGACACCTGGTTCAGCTCGGCGCTGTGGCCGTTCTCGACCCTGGGCTGGCCCGAGAAGACCTCGGACCTGGAACGCTTCTACCCGACCAGCACCTTGGTCACGGGCTTTGACATCATCTTCTTCTGGGTCGCCCGGATGATGATGATGGGCATCCACTTCATGGGTGAGGCGCCGTTCAAGCAGGTCTTCATCAACGCCCTCGTCCGTGACGAGAAGGGCGCCAAGATGAGCAAGTCCAAGGGCAACGTGATGGATCCGCTGATCCTGATCGACGAGCTGGGCTGCGACGCGGTGCGCTTCACCCTTACGGCGATGTCGGGCCAGGCGCGCGACATCAAGCTCTCCAAGCAGCGTATCGAGGGCTATCGCAACTTCGGCACCAAGCTGTGGAACGCCTCGCGCTTCGCCCAGATGAACGAGTGCGTCCGCGTCGAGGGCTTCGATCCGGCCACCGTCCAGCAGCCGATCAACAAGTGGATCCGCGGCGAGACGGTCAAGACCGTCGCCGAGGTGACTAAGGCCCTGGAAGCCCCGTCGTTCGACGAGGCCGCCGGCGCGCTGTACCGCTTTGTCTGGAACGTGTTCTGCGACTGGTATCTGGAGCTGGCCAAGCCGATCCTGAATGGCGATGACGCGGCGGCCAAGGCCGAGACCCGCGCCACCGCCGCCTGGGCGCTGGACGTGATCCTGAAGCTGCTGCACCCGGTGATGCCGTTCATCACCGAGGAGCTGTGGCAGAAGACCGCTGAATTCGTCGGTCCGGCTCGCGAAACGATGCTGATCTCGGCCCAATGGCCGGACCTGCCGGAAAGCTGGATCGACGCCGAGGCTGAGGCCGAGATCGGCTGGCTGGTCGAGACCGTGGGCGAGATCCGCTCGATCCGCGCCGAGATGAACGTGCCGCCGTCGGCCAAGCCGGGCCTCACGGTTGTCGGCGCTGGCGCAGAGACCAAGGCCCGCCTGGCCCGTCACCGCGACCTGCTGCTGACTCTCGCGCGGCTCGACAGCGTCCGTGAGGCCGACGCCGCGCCGGCCGGTTCAGCGCCGGTGGTCATGGGCGAGGCGACCGGCGCCTTGGGCGTGGCCGAGTTCATCGACATCGCCGCCGAAAAGGCTCGCCTGACCAAGGACATCGCCGGCCACGCTGGCGAGATCGAGAAGGTCAACAAGAAGCTCAGCAACCCTGACTTCCTGGCCCGCGCCAAGGAAGAGGTGGTCGAGGAAAACCGTGAGCGCCTCGCTGAGGCTGAAGCGGCCAAGGCCAAACTCGAGGCCGCTCTGGCGCGTCTGGAATCAGTCGGCTAAGCCCTAAGGTGATCCAAGAGTGGGGGGGCGGCGTCTCGCGCGAGGCGTCACCTTTTTCTTGGCGCTATGACGTCGCGGAACCGGGCACGTCGCTCCTCTAACTTATCAATGTTCTCCTAGGGTCAAACGGATGTTTGCATCCCGCTTGCGGCTGTGCTCTCTGGTCACTGAACGCGCTCAGCAAACAAGGCGCGACATGATACCGGGAGAGTAAGCATCATGACCCAGGCCGCCTCCGCGTCCATTCCGTGGCCCGCCATGTCGGTGCAGCAAGCCTATGCGCTGATCACTCAGCCAGGCACGCCGGGCGAGATGGAGGAGGTCGAGATTCGCGGCGTCAAGACGCGGACTTGGAAGAACGCGCCGCCGACCTTGCGCGACACCTTGGTGCTGGGGCGTGCCCACGGTGAGAAGGTTTTCCTAGTCCACGAGGACGAGCGGGTCACGTTCGAAGCCTTCTACCGCGCCGTCACCCATATGGCGGCCGAGCTTGAAGCGTTCGGGATCCAGAAGGGCGACCGTGTCGCCATCATCATGCGCAACCTGCCGGAGTGGCCGGTGGCCTTCTACGGGGCTCTGTCTCTGGGCGCGATTGTCACGCCGCTGAACGCGTGGTGGACCGGGCCGGAGCTGGAATACGGGTTGGTCGATTCCGGGGCCAAGGTCGCCATCGTCGATGTCGAGCGCTACGAGCGGATGGGCGAGCACCTCCACAACTGTCCGGATCTCAAGCGTGTCTATGTCAGCCGAGCCAGGGAGGAGATCACCCATCCCTATGTGATCCCGCTCGAGTCCAAGATCGGATGCCCGAACGACTGGGCGAAGCTGGAAGAGAAGCCGCTGCCGACCGTCGCCATCGCGTCGGACGATGACGCCACAATCTTCTACACCTCCGGCACGACCGGTAAGCCCAAGGGCGCGATCGGCACCCATCGCAACATCAACAGCAACATCTTCGCGGCCGCCGCCGCTGGCGCGCGCGCCTTCCTGCGTCGCGGCGAGGCGCCGCCACAGCCCGATCCGACCCTGCCGCAGAAGGGCTCGCTGATCTCGGTGCCGTTCTTCCACGCCACGGGCTGTTTCGCCGTGCTGAACCCGTCGCTGTTCGGCGGCGCCAAGCTGGCGATGATCCGCAAGTGGGATCCGGAAAAGGCGATGCAGCTGATTCAGGACGAGAAGCTGACCCAGATGGGCGGCGTTCCGACCATCGCCTGGCAGATCATCGAGCATCCCAATCGCGCCAACTACGATCTGTCGTCGATCGAGGCGGTGGCCTATGGCGGCGCGCCGTCGGCGCCGGAGCTGGTGCGAAAGATCAAGGAAATCTGGCCTAAGTCCTCGCCAGGCAATGGCTGGGGTATGACCGAAACCTCGGCCACCGCGACCAGCAATTCCGCCGAAGACTATGAAAACCGTCCGGACAGCTGCGGTCCCGCCGTGCCGGTCACCGACCTGAAGATCATGACGGTCGAGGCGCCGTATCGCGAGCTTCCGATCGGCGAGGTCGGCGAGCTGTGGTGCAAAGGCCCGCAGGTGGTGCGTGGCTATTGGAACAAGCCCGAGGCGACGGCCCAGACCTTCGTCGATGGCTGGGTGCGCACGGGCGATCTGGCTCGCCTGGACGCCGAAGGCTTCTGCTTCATCATCGACCGCGCCAAGGACATGCTGATCCGCGGCGGCGAGAACATCTACTGCATCGAGGTCGAGAAC
>NCDQ01000260.1 GCA_002280275.1 Caulobacter vibrioides
CCATGCGCATGAGCATCGTGACCATGCCCATGATCGTCATGGGCGCCGTGGCTGTGGTCGTCGTGGCCATGATCGTCGTGGCCGTGACCGTGGTCGTCATGGCCGTGGTGATCGTCATGGCCATGCCCGTGGTCGTGGTGATCGTCATGGTGCGCCACGGCCGAAGCCGCGACCGCACCGGCCGCCGCGCCGCCGGCGGCGGCGAGGAACGGGTTGACGTGCGAGACGTGCGTACTGGCCGGCGGCGTGTCGAATTCCATCTCGTTGCGGCCGTAGTCCGTGAGCGTGCGGTACTTGCGCTGGCTCTCGGCCTTGCGGCGCGAGGACGCGACGCTGCGCGAAACGCCCACCAGAATGATCAGCGCCAGCAGCACCAGGGCCGCGCCCAGCAGAGTCTTGATCGGCGTCGGGCCAAGGCCGGGAAGGGAGATCGAGCCGTTCAGCGCGCCCAGATCCAGCTTGTCCATGCCCTTTTTGGCGGTTTCCGGCAGCGCGGCGACGCGCTTGCTGATCTCGCCCAGCGAGAAGCCCTGCGGCTCCTTGGCGCCGGTCATCTCGACGCCGAACTCCGACTTCAGTTCGCCCTTGGCCTCCGGACCCGGCTGCACCTGCCAGGCGAAGGTGGTCGGCTCGCCCGGCTTGACGACGGCGGTTTGACGGCCGTTCGGGGTGATCTCATAGCCCTCGCCCTGCAGTTCGGCGTAGGCGCTGGTCTTCTTGGCCGCCTTGGTCAGGCCGAGCTTGGCGGCTTCCTTCTGGATCATCTCGCCCAGGGTGGCGGGCAGCGAGAGGGTCACCTGGCCGGGCTGGCCCTTGCCCAGGCTTTCCCCCGTCGCCAGCACGGCGCCGTTGGTGGCGGCCGGCGCCACGGCGGCCTGCAGCTGCTCGAGCTTGGTCGCCGGCTTGGCCGGGGCGGGCGCCGCCGCAGGCGCGGTGGCGGCGACGACGGGCGGCTTCGCCAGCGGCGCAGTCGGCATGGCGGGTTGCGCCGCCTTCACCGGGGCCGGAGCCGGCGCGACCGCCTTCGGCGTCACGGGCTTCACGGCGGCCACGGTCGCAGGCTTGGCCGGCGCGGCCGCGCCGTGCGTCGGGATCGTCGCGTGAACGCGGCGCGGCGTGGCCGTCGCGGCGTGGCTCGAGCCCTTCGGGTTCGGAATGGGGCGCATAGCCGTGACCAGCGTGCCGTCCGGACGGCGCCAGGTCTTCAGATGCGCGTTGTGGCTGGGCGGCGGCGGAGGCGGGCGACGCGCTGCGTCCGCCTGCGCTTGAGCCTGGGCCTGCGTGGACGCGCTGGCGGTCGGCCCGCCAAGCAGGCCGTCCTGGGCCTGGCCGGCGCTGGGCGGCGGCGGCGCGCCCATCAGCTCCGGTGTCGTCGACGCATTCTGCTGAGCGCTGGGCGGCGGCGCCGAGGCGACAGGATCGCCAGCGCTACAGCCCGCGAGCGCGAGAACGCCCACCGCAGCGGTCGCCAAGGCGGCATGGCGTACATTACGTCCAAACATCGGGTCCCCCGATCCCATGTCAGATTCCTCCGCAGAGCAGTGCTCGCGGACCACTGTTCACGAGAAGAGCACGAGCTTGCGACGAAATCAAAACGGTTAAGAGAGATTCACGAAACGATTTCGTCCACCGCGCGAACTTTCGAGGCTTCATAGAGAGCGATCGCCGCGGCGGCCGAGACATTCAGGCTCTCAAAACCGCCGGGCATCGGGATTTTGCCCAGGGCGTCGCAGTGTTCGGCCACCAGGCGGCGGACCCCTTCGCCTTCCGAGCCCAGGACCAGCACCGTTGGCTGCGCGTCCAGCACCGCTTCCAGGCTTTCCTCGGCTTCGCCGGCCAGGGCGACCGCCCGCCAGCCCATATCGGCCAGCTCTTCCAGCGCTCGTGAAAGATTGACCACGCGCGCGTAGGGGGCCTTGTCGACGGCGCCGACGGCGGTCTTGGCCAGCACGCCGGAGAGGGCAGGGGCGTGGCGGTCCTGCAGGATCACGCCCTTGGCCCCGAACGCGGCCGCCGACCGGAAGATCGCGCCGATGTTCTGGGGGTCGGTGATCTGGTCGAGCATGACCAGAAAGCCCTTCGCCGGCGCGCCGATCTCGGCGATCGTCAGAGCCTCGGGTTCGTCGATCTTCAGCGCCAGACCCTGGTGCACCGCGCCGGGCGGCAACTGCTTGGCGATCTCCTGACCTTCCATCACCTGGAGGCACGTCAGTTTCTGAAGATGCGGCGCGAGTCGCTTGGCGCGGTCAGGCGTCGCCAGAAGGCGCTTGGGAGCGGGGCGGCGAGGGTTGTCGAGCGCCGCTTCGACGGCGTGAGTCCCCCAAATCCAGTCCTTGGCGTCGCCTTGTCCCCTAGAAAAGTCGTTCTGTTTCCGTGGCTTGGAACGAAAATCGCGTCCTTGTGCAGAAGGACGTTTCCGGTCGTTGCGTTCGGAATGAGAGGACACTATAAGACGCGCTCCGATTTGGGGCCCCGAGGGCTTCTCGGCCAGCCGGCGCTGCTCTTAGCATCGTCCGGCGACGGTCCAAGAAGCTTTTGTTTCGCATCGGCGTTTGACGGCTTGCCGTCGTGCGTCGAAGCGGATAAAGGCCGCCGGCTTCGGAACTCCATCGCGTGCTTGGGGGAATGTCCCGAGTGGCAAAGGGGGGGGACTGTAAATCCCCTGGCGTAAGCCTTCGTAGGTTCGAGTCCTACTTCCCCCACCATGCGCGCGATGAGTTCGGAAGGCAGGCGTGGGCGCTCCAGAGCCAGAGACCGGGAGCCGACGCGACCCCGCAGCTTGGCGGGTATAGCACAATGGTAGTGCAGCAGCCTTCCAAGCTGAGGATGCGGGTTCGATTCCCGCTACCCGCTCCAGCTCCCTCAAGAGTTATTCCCAACAACAAGCCGCCGGCGCGAAGGTAGAGACGATGGCCAAGGAAAAGTTCGAACGCACTAAGCCGCACTGCAACATCGGCACCATCGGTCACGTTGACCATGGCAAGACGACGCTGACGGCGGCGATCACGATCACGCTGGCGAAGTCGGGCGGCGCGACCGCCAAGAACTACGCCGACATCGACGCTGCGCCGGAAGAAAAGGCCCGCGGCATCACGATCAACACCGCGCACGTCGAGTACGAGACGGCCAACCGTCACTACGCGCACGTCGACTGCCCCGGCCACGCCGACTACGTGAAGAACATGATCACGGGCGCCGCCCAGATGGACGGCGCGATCCTGGTGGTGTCGGCCGCTGACGGCCCGATGCCGCAGACCCGCGAGCACATCCTGCTGGCCCGTCAGGTCGGCGTGCCGGCTCTGGTCGTGTTCATGAACAAGGTCGACATGGTCGACGACGAAGAGCTGCTGGAGCTCGTCGAAATGGAAGTGCGCGAGCTGCTGAGCAGCTACCAGTTCCCGGGCGACGACATCCCGATCACCAAGGGTTCGGCCCTGGCCGCCGTCGAAGGCCGCGACGCCAAGATCGGCGAAGAAGCGATCCTGGCGCTGATGGCTTCGGTCGACGCCTACATCCCGCAGCCGGAACGCCCCGTTGACCTGCCGTTCCTGATGCCGGTCGAAGACGTGTTCTCGATCTCGGGCCGCGGCACCGTGGTCACGGGCCGTATCGAAAAGGGCGTCGTGAAGGTCGGCGAAGAAGTCGAAATCGTCGGCATCCGTCCGGTCCAGAAGACGACCTGCACGGGCGTCGAAATGTTCCGCAAGCTGCTGGACCAAGGTCAAGCCGGCGACAACGTGGGCGTGCTGCTGCGCGGCACCAAGCGTGAAGACGTCGAGCGCGGCCAAGTGCTGTGCAAGCCGGGTTCGATCACGCCGCACACCAAGTTCGTGGCCGAAGCCTATATCCTGAACAAGGAAGAAGGCGGCCGTCACACCCCGTTCTTCACCAACTACCGTCCGCAGTTCTACTTCCGCACGACCGATGTCACCGGCATCATCAAGCTGAAGGAAGGCGTGGAAATGATCATGCCGGGCGACAACGCCGAGCTGGAC